>CBDUCD010000441.1:0-2542 GCA_965365535.1 uncultured Rhodothermales bacterium
GCGCAACTTTCGCGGCGGCGTCGCGCTATCTTTCGTCCCGTTCCGCGACCCTCCACCCCCCATGTCGAAAATCATCCGGTACATGCCCGAGCTTCAGGGCGACGAGCAGCTCTACATCGCCCAGCTCATCAAGGACATGAGCGACGAGCAGGCCGAGCACTTCGCGCACGTGTACCGCACGCGCCGCAAAGAAGCCTCGACGACGCTCATCCTCGCCATTGTCGGCTTTTTCGGCCTTGCCGGCATCCAGCGCTTTTACCTCGACCAGGTGGGGCTGGGCATCCTCTACCTGCTCACGGGCGGGCTGTGCGCCATCGGCACCATCGTGGACGCGGTGAGCTATAAAAAGCTGACGACGCGCTACAACATCCGCCAGGCCGACGAGGTGGCCCTGCTCATCCGCGGCGCCATCGCCGGCGGCGAGCCGCCCCTGCTCACCTGACGCGCCGGGGGCGCGGTAACACGCGCGTTGTTTTTTAGCGGGGCCTTTCGGATATTGCACGACCAGGCCGGCCCCCCGGCACCCCGCTTTCAGGCACTCCATAGCCTATCTACCAGCATGAGTTACGACAACGGCGACTACCGCGACCGGCGCGGCAACGACTCCTACCGCGACGACGCGGGCCCCCGCCGCCGCGACAATGGCGGCGAGCGCGACCGCGACGAGGTCTATTCCAAGCGCGTCCCCGCCGGCAAACGCACCTACTTTTTCGACGTCAAGACGACGCGCAGCGGCGAGGACTATTTCCTCACCATCACCGAGAGCAAGCGCAGCCACGACGGACGCTACGAGAAGCACAAAATCTTTCTCTATAAAGAGGACTTCGGCAAGTTCATCAACGCCATGCACGAGGTCGTCGGCCACGTGCGCGACGAGTACCTGCCCGACTACGAGTTTCGCAACATGCCCGAACTCAACGTGGTGCCGCAGGATAACGAGGACGTGTACGACGACGAGGGCGACGCCTGAACGGCCCCGCGCTCCTTTTCCCGACGCCCTGCCCGCCCCGCGCGCAGGGCGTTTTTCGTGGCGCGACGCCGCGTTGTGCCGGGTCAATTCTCGAATTGCTAACCGTGCGGCGGGGCACCGCGCCGGGCCTACCCCGTAGCCCCTGCCCCACCCACCGCCCGCCGATGCTTCCCCTCGTTCCGCTGCGCGACGTAGAAACGCGACTGGCGAAAGTGCTCAGCCGCCAGGCCTCGTTCAGCCCCGACATAGACGCCGCCGTGCGCGACATCCTCGACGGCGTGCGGCAGGGCGGCGACCAGGCCGTGCTGGACTTTTCGGAGCGCTTCGACGGCGTGCGCCCGCCCGCGCTGCGCGTCCCCGCCGACGTTCTCGCGGCAGCCGCCCACGCGCTCGACGCCGACCTCCGGCGCATCATCGAGACGGCGGCGGCCAACATCCGGCGCTTTCACGAGCACCAGCGCGAAAAGTCGTGGTACGTGGACGAGCCGGACGGCGTCATTCTCGGGCAGCGCATCGTGCCGCTCGAACGCGCCGGGCTGTACGTGCCCGGCGGCACGGCGTTTTACCCCTCCAGCCTGCTCATGAACGCCATCCCGGCCCTGGTGGCAGGCGTGGCCGAAATCCACCTTGCCTCGCCGCCCAAAAAGGAAAACGAGGGCTGGCCCACGCCCCTCGTGCTGGCGACGGCGCACCTGCTGGGGCTGGAAAACGTGTACGCCGTGGGCGGCGCCCAGGCCATCGGCGCCTTTGCGTGGGGCACGGAAAGCGTGCCGCGCGTGGACAAAATCGTGGGGCCGGGCAACGCCTACGTGGCGTCGGCCAAAAAGCAGGTGTACGGCCAGGTCGCCATTGACGCCGTGGCCGGCCCGAGCGAAATCGTCGTGCTGGCCGACGCGGGCGCCGACGCGACGTTCGTGGCCGCCGATCTGCTGTCGCAGGCCGAGCACGACGCCCGCGCCTCGGCCATTCTCGTGACGCCCAGCGCCGACCTGGCCGGGCGCGTGCAGTCCGAAGTCGCACGCCTCGCCGGTCAGCTTACGCGGCGCGACACGCTCGACGCCGCGCTGCGCGACTACAGCGCCGCCGTCGTCACGGACACGCTGGGCGAAGCCGTCGCCCTCGTCAACCGGCTGGCGCCCGAGCACCTCGAAATCCTCGTGGCCGACCCGTGGGGCGTGCTGCCGCAGATCCGCCACGCGGGCGCCATCTTTGTCGGGCCGTACGCCTCCGAACCCGTCGGCGATTACTTCGCCGGCCCCAACCACGTCCTGCCGACGGGCGGCACGGCGCGCTACGCCTCCGCCCTCGGCGTCCACGACTTCGTGCGGCGCCAGTCCGTCATCCACTACACCGCCGCCCGCCTCGCCCGCACCGGCGCCGACATCGCCCGCTTTGCCGACGCCGAAGGTCTCGACGCCCATGCCCTTGCCATCCGCGTGCGGCTGGAGGCGATGGGGGGATAGTCAGGGGTCATTTGTCATTTGTTATTTGCCATTGGACGTGCACTCAATTGAATGTGACTTTTGAACTCTGCCAATCGCACTCCGACGTTGCGAAATCGCATAGCGATGG
>CBDUCD010000442.1:0-2532 GCA_965365535.1 uncultured Rhodothermales bacterium
CTGCGGCTCGGGCTGCCCGGACAGGATGGCGTCCACGAAGGCGTCTTCGCCCGCGTCGGCGGCGGCCAGGGAGGCGTTGTAGCGCTTTTCGTAGCCCACGGTCGTCGTCGGGACGGCGCCGAGGGCTTTGCCGCACGTCGAGCCGGCGCCGTGCGCGGGCCACACCTGCACGTACTCTTCGAGCGCGGTAAAGCGCGGCAGCGAGTGGAACAGGGTGCGGGCGCTGGGCTCCTGCACGCCGTGCATCCCGGCGGCCTGCTCGAGCAGGTCGGGCCGCCCCAGGTCGCCCACGAACACGAAGTCGCCCGTGGCAATGCCGATGGGCGTCGTCGCGCCCGAGCCCCGGTCCACGACGACGAAGCTCATGTGCTCGGGCGTGTGGCCGGGCGTGTGGACGGCCGTCACGTCAATGTTGCCAATCGAAAACGTGTCGCCGTCGCGCAGAAACGTCACGGCGTAGCGGGAATCTTTCGCCCAGTTCGAGGCCCATCCCTCGCCGGCGCCCTCGTCGGAGAGGTAGAGGTGGGCGTCGTAGCGGGCGGCGAGTTCGCGGGCGCCCGAGAGAAAGTCGGCGTGGATGTGCGTCTCGGCAACCGCCGTGATGGTGAGCCCTTCGCGCTCGGCGGCCTCGACGTAGCGGTCCACGTCGCGCTCGGGGTCTATGAGGAGGGCCTGGCCCGTTTTCTGGCAGCCCACGAGGTAGGCGTACTGGGCGAGTTTGGGATCGGCGTACTGGCGGAAAAGCATGGCGCTGATGGGTTTTGTGGGACGCGGCGGTCCCGGTGACGGAAAAGGAGAAAGGGCCGAAATGGATGAAAAGGCGGGAGGGCGCCCGTCAGTGGGGCAGGCGCTGGTGGACGAGGGCGTACGTCCAGGTGCCGGCCAGCGCCGCCGCGAGCGCGACGGCCATCACGCCCACGCCGCCGCCGACGAGGGCGAAAAGGGGGCCGGGGCAGGCGCCCAGCAGCGCCCATCCCAGCCCGAACAGGGTGCCGCCCATCCAGTAGCGCGCGCCCGGCACGCGCCCGCCGCCCCACGTTTTCGGGCTCAGCCGGATGGGTTCGCCGTGGATCGTCCGGAGGCCCAGCTTTTTGATGAGCCCTACCAGCAGCGCCGCCGTGGCCACGGCGCTGCCGATGATGCCGTACAGGTGGAAGCTCTCGAAGCGAAACATCTCGTAAATCCTGAACCACGAGAGCACCTGGCTTTTGGTGAACACGATGCCCAGGCCCATGCCCAGCAGCGCGTATCCGGCCAGGGCAAGCGGGGCGTTGCCCTCGGCAAGGGCGCGGCGGCGGTAACCCGGCGCTACCTGCTCGGTGTCGAAGCACTCGTCGGGCTCGGTAGCCGTGGGCAGGTTGCTCTCGAAGTCGGGGGCCACGTCAACAGTCATGGGGATGGGCAGGTGAGGTCAGGTGAGCAGCAGGGGCAACAGCAGGTGCACCACGGCCAGGCCGCCGGCGAAAAAGCCGGCCACGGCCACGAGCGACGGCAACTGGAAGTCGGCCAGGCCGCTGATGGCGTGGCCCGACGTGCAGCCGCCCGCCCAGCGCGCCCCGAAGCCGACGAGAAAGCCGCCGCCGAGCACCATCAGGGCGCCCGCCGGCGTGCCGAGGGCCGTCCACGAGAAAAGCTGCCGGGGCACCAGGCCCGCCACGTCCGTCACGCCCAACTGGCCGAGGGCGGCCACGGTGCGGGGCGAAAGCGCCAGCGGGAGGGCGGGGTCGGAAAGGAAGTGGAGGCCCACGAACCCGCCCGCGCCGATGCCGGCGGCAAAGGCGAGGTTCCACAGGCCCGCCTCGCGCCAGTCGTAGCGCAGAAAGCCGGGCTTGCGCGCGGCGGGCACCGGCAGCGCCGCGCACCCGTGCCGCAGGTTGGCCGACAGCCCGAACACCTTGCCGCCATAGAGCAGCAGGGCGGGCACCACCAGGCCAATCAGCGGGCCGGCTACGTACCAGGGCCAGGGTTGGGCAAGCGTCACGTCAGTTGTCATGTCAAGTCATTTCGACCAAACATACAACCATCGGGTTGCATTGTGCCAGGGGTGAATTGTTAAGGATAGGTGAACTAAGCGGCGGGTAGTACACTGTGGAGCCTGCAAGGCCGCCGGGACGTTCAGGGGCACGATCCAAACAACTGCATAGTTGCGCAAACTGGTATGACGCCTCCCGTTCCTGCTGCTTTTCTCGCCGCCGCTGCCGCCCGCTTTCGCCTGCTGGGCGACCCGGTGCGGCTGCAACTGCTCAACGTGCTGATTACCGAGGGGGAAGCCTCGGTGCAGCGCCTGGCCGAGGCGGTGGGGCAGAGCCACCAGAACACGTCGAAGCACCTGCGGGCGCTGGCCGAGGGGGGGCTGGTGGGGTGCCGCCGCGAGGGGCTGTTTGCCCACTACCGCGTTACCGACCCCAGCGTGCCGGGGCTGTGCCTGCTCGTCTGCGGCCAGCTCGCGCGCAGCGGCGCGGCGCCTGCCGGGTAGCAGGCGGCCCCGCAGCGGCCCGGCATGGCAGCAGGGCGGGCGCGTCCACCACAAAC
>CBDUCD010000443.1:0-2529 GCA_965365535.1 uncultured Rhodothermales bacterium
ACGGCGCGCTTTTTCTGACGGGCGTCAGCCGCGCTCGTCGCCGTAGCCGTAGCGGTGGGCCAGCTTTTGCGGCGGCGTGCCCAGCAGGTAGCGCGTCCACAGGCGCAGGTTGAGCCACTGCTGGCGCAGGGCGCCGTTGCGGGCAAAGCGGCGGGCGGACGTGGTGACGGCGGGGCGCAGAAACCGCAGCCCGCCGCGCCGCCCGAGGGTCCGCACCATCTCCAGATCCTCGAAGGCCGGCAGGTCGGGAAAGCCGCCGACGGCCCGGAACACGTCCTGCCGCACGGACAGCGCCCGGTCGCCAAAGGCGATGCGGCCCCACGGCAGCGCCGTCGCGAGGGCGTAAAAGGCGAGCAGCGGCGAGGGCCGGTCAAAGGCAAGGCGGAAAACCGTGGCCTCGGTACGCCCGTCGGCATACGCGCGGGCGAGGGCACGGCCAGCGCCGGGTGGCAGGAGGGTGTCGGCGTGGAGAAACACGAGCACGTCGCCCCGGGCGGCGCGGGCGCCCGCGTTCATCTGCCGCGCCCGCCCGCGTGGCGACGCGACGACCGTTGCGCCCGCCGCCCGCGCCCGCTCGACGGTTGCATCGCCCGAGCCGCCATCGGCCACGACGACGTGCGCCGCGCCCGCCGCCCGCGCCGATGCAACCGCCGCCGCGATGCCCGTTTCCTCGTCAAGTGCGGGGATGACGACGCTGAAGGTGAGGGCTTTCACCAGTACGCGAGCTTCATGCAGAACACGGAGCCGCCGGCCTTGAGAAACTCGTCCGTGTCCACCTCGACGGGCGTGAAGCCTGCCGCGCGCAACCTTTCACCCGTCAGGGTGCAGCCCCGCTGGATGAGGACGTGCTGCCCGTCGGGGCAGTGGGCGTTGCAGGCAAACAGGCTGCGCGCCTCGCTTTCGGGCGCCTCGACGAGGTGGGGGATGAGCCGGCGCAGCAGCGCGAGGCCCTCGGGCTGGAACGCGGCAGGCGCGAACAGCGCCGTCGTCTCGTCGAGCAGGCTCAGGCACGTGTCGAGGTGGTAGAAGTCCGGGTCGTCGAGCTCCAGCGCGACGACGGGCGTGTCCAGCATTTTGCTGATGGCGGCGTACGCACCCAGCCCGGTGCGGAAGCCGTAGCCGCCCCAGAGGAGGCGGCGGCCCGGGTGCCAGAGGGCGTCGCCCATGCCTTCGAAGCCCCGCGCCACGGTTTCGGGCAGGTCGTCCACGCGGTAGCCCAGGCGCTCGAAAAAGGCACGGTAGTGGGCTACCTCGCCCTGCCGCTGCGGCGCGTGCATCTGGCTGAGCAGCACGCCGCGCCCGCCGTCGGGCAGGAGAAAGGGCAGCGTCTGGTTGGCGCAGAACACCATGTCCGGCAGGGCGGGGGCGCCGGGCACGGCCTGCACGTCCACTCCCAGGTGCTCGTACGCGCTGCGCAGCGCCTGCCACTGCGCCCGCGCCCGCGCCGCGTCAACGGTGCCCAGGTTGCCCTCCATGTGCGGGTTGATGACGTAGGCCACCTCGAAATGGTCGGGCGTGGTCATCAGGAGGCGCCCGGCGCGGGGCATCGCGGGCAGATCGGCAAGCGTGAAATCAACCGCGTCGGGATGCTGGTACACCATCGGGTTTCAGAACGTCGGGAGGGGGAGGGGACGCACGCCGGCGGGCAGCGTGAACGACACGCGCAGGTCGGCGCCGTCGGGGGCGGACTGGAGAGAGGCCAGCAGCGCGATGGTCTCCGGGTCGGTGGTGCTGGCACGGGCGAGGTTCACGAAGGCGTCGAGCAGCGCCTTGCTGCGGGCGGCGCTGGCGGGCGGCGGCGCGTACAGCCAGAGCGTCGCCCGTGGGCTACCCATCACGTCCGGTTCGAGGGCGAGGGCGCCGCGCTCCACCTGGAGCACGTTGGGCAGCAGGGCCAGCAGCGTGTCGGTGGTGGCGAAAAAGCTCATCAGCAGGGCCACGTTGCGCGTGTAGAGGCCCCCGGGGTAGGCGTCGAGGTGGCCGACGAGGCGGACGGCGTTGGCGTCGGCGGCGAGGTTGGGCGGGCCGCCCGCGCGCCGGATCATCGCCTGCACCGCGCCGCGCGAGGGCGCCGCGAGCACGTCGGCGCCCCGCACCGCTGCCGCCGCGTCGCCCAGCGGGTACAGCGTCGCGTTCTCGTAGGCCGTGCCCGCCCCGGCCCGCGCCTTCAGCCGCGCCGCCAGCGCCGCGCCGTCCAGCGCGGTGCGGACGACGATTTCGCCTCCGACGGGCGCGCCCCCTTCCGGCGCGTCGTCGAGGCCGGGCAGGGCGGCGAAAACGGCCTCCAGGTCGGCAGGCCGGAGGCCGAGCGTGTCGAGCAGCGCGGGGGCGTCGAGGGGCAGAAAAGGCAGCGCGCTGCCGGGCGCCAGCCGAACCACGAAAGGGGCGTCGGCGGCGAAATAGGCGAGGGGGGAAGCCTTTTCGGCTTTGTCGCCGGCGGTGTCGCACGCGGCCAGCAGGCAGGCGATCAGCAGGAGGCAGCACGGTCGCATGGCAGTTCGGATGATTGGCGCACCAAAAGTACGCCGC
>CBDUCD010000444.1:0-2527 GCA_965365535.1 uncultured Rhodothermales bacterium
TGGCGGGGCGATGTTACTTCCTGCCCGCAGCGGGCGGCATAGCGGCAACACGCCTTTTCCCGCCATGCGACTGCTGCTCTTCCTCTGCGCCCTCGCCCTCGTCGCAGGCTGCGACTGGATCCAGAACGACGACGAACCCGAATGGCAGGCTGTCGGGCCGGAGGGCGCCGCCATCAGCCGGCTGGAAAGCGGGGCCGATGGCACGCGCTACGTCCTCACCGCACACGGTATCTACCGGCGCGGCGCCGGGGAGCCGCAGTGGACGATGCTGCACGCCGAGGGCGTCGGGGCGCCCCTGTTCGTCACCGAGGGCGGCACGGTGATGGCCGGGCGCCAGGGCGGCGGGCTGCGCGTGCGCACCGTGAAAGGCGGTAGCTGGCACGATGCCGCGGGCTTTCGCCTGCATCCGAGTGAGATCGACGCGTGCGGAAAATTCGTGCTTTTCAAGAGCGTCGAACTCACGCCTAACTTGCTGGCCGAAGGTGGTGGGATGGTGTACGGCGGCACCGAATGCGGACTTTACAGCGGCACGGGCGCCTACCGCGATTGGAGGCGCGTCGGGTTCGGGGGCGAAGAGGTGAAAGGCGTCGCCGTCGTGCCCGGCGGCGGCGTGTTCGTGCTGATGATTGACGCGCTCTACCGGAAGAGTGGGGCGGACTGGCAGCCCGTCGAGGCAGCCGGAAACGGCGGCCGCGACTTCAAAAAACTCGTCAGCGACGGCGCCCAAGCCCTTTACGCGCTGGGGGGCGCGAGCTTCCGGGGCTCTGCCGACGGCGGCCAGACGTGGCAGAAACTGCCCGACCCGCCCGGCACGCCCGTCCGCATCGTCGCCGCGCCCGGCGGGCACCTGTGGACGTACACCACCGCCGCCAAACTCTACGCCTCCAGCGACGGCGGCCAAACGTGGCGCAACCTGGGCGCGCCCGGCCCCGTCGTCGCTATCGCTGCCGAAGGGGAGGGCGGGGTGGTGGCGGCGCTGCAGGACGGAACGCTCGTCCACGCCTCCAGCGGCGCCCCCCTGCTCTCCACCGCCCCCGCCGGCATCCGCGAGCTGCCCGTGGGAATCGTGGCGGACGTGGAGGGGACGTGGCTCGCGCAAGCCCCCGGCGCCCTGTTCCGGTCGGACAACGGGGGCCAGACGTGGACGCGCATCGCCGCTGCCCCGCAGGGCGCCCGGCTCGCGTTCGGGCACGACGGCCATTTCTACGCCCGCCGCGAAGGGCAGCTTTTCCGCGCGAACACGCGTGGCGAAGCGTGGCAGGACGTGAACCTGCCCGGTACAGGCCTTATTTCCGGCGCGTGGCCCCTCGGCCCCGGCCACCTCGCCGCGCAGCGCGACTCGCTGTTCGCCGTCTCGCCTGATGGCGGCGCGACGTGGCAGGCGCAGCCCGCGCCTTTCCGCCCCCTTGCCGCTGCCGCGTGGGGCGACACGCTGTACGCCCTCGACGCGCGCGGCCAGACGTGGCAGGCCGGCCCCCGCCTGGCGTGGACGCGGCGGCCTGCCGCGCCGCTCGTGTGGCCCGACTACAGCAGCACCGCCGACGGCACCAGAACCCTCGTGGCCGGGCCGCAGGGCGCGCTGTACGCCGTCAGCGTGTACGGCTACGTGCAGCGTCTCGTCGAAGGCAGATGGGAGGCCGTGAGCCGGCAGGTGCAGGCCCTGTTCGTACGCCGCGACGGCACGCTGCTGGCGACGGTGGGCGGCGAACTGTACCGCTCGCGCGACCGGGGGCGGCGCTGGACGCGCTTCGACACGCGGGCGCTGCGGGCGGCGGGCGTGCACAGCTTTCACGAAACCGCGCCGGGCGACTTGCTCGCCCTCGCCGGGCAGGGCATCTTTGCAGCGCCCTGACCCACTGCCCCGCATGACCACCGTTTTCCTCACCGGCGGCACCGGCTTTATCGGAAGCCACCTCGCCGAAGCCCTCGTCGCGCGCGGCTACCGCGTCCGCGCCCTCGTCCGCAGCGCGCCGCGCTGGCTCGACGGCGTGCCCGTCGAAATCGTGAAGGGCAGCCTGTCGGACGT
The DNA here is from genome assembly GCA_965365535.1 of uncultured Rhodothermales bacterium. Lineage (GTDB taxonomy): Bacteria > Bacteroidota > Rhodothermia > Rhodothermales > BA12 > CBDUCD01. The sequence goes on from CBDUCD010000444.1 coordinate 2,027, forward strand.
GGAGACGCTGTGGGACGCCCTCGAAGGCGTTGACTACGTGTACCACGTGGCCGGCGTCACGCGCGCCCGCGACGAGGCGGCGTTCTGGGCGGGCAACGTGCAGGCCACGCGCAACCTGCTGGGCGCCGTGCAGATGGCCGCGCCCGGCGTCAAAAAAGTCCTCGTCACCTCCACCCTCGCCGCCGTCGGGCGCTGCGCGGGCGGCGTGGCGACGGAGGCGACGCCGCTCCAGCCGTTTTCACGCTACGGCATCTCGAAAGCCGAGATGGAACAGGCGCTGCGGGCGCCGCACGCCGAGGGCGCGTCGTTTGCCGAACGCCTGCCCCTCGTCGTCGTGCGCCCGCCCGCCGTGTACGGCCCCCGCGAGGCCGACATCTACACGTTTTTCCAGACCGTCGCCCGGGGCGTCTGCCCCGTCGTCGGCGACCCCGAGGCGCCCGCGCTCAGCCTCGTCCACAGCCGCGACCTGGTGCGCGGCATGATCGAAGCCGCCGAGGCGCC
>CBDUCD010000445.1:0-2510 GCA_965365535.1 uncultured Rhodothermales bacterium
AAGGCGGCGCCGACGTGGCCGTCGTCTCGAAGCTCCACCCGCTCCGCTCCCACACAGGCGCCGCGCAGGGCGGCATCGGCGCGGCGCTGGGCAACGAGGAGGAAGACCACTGGCTCTGGCACGCCTTCGACACCGTAAAAGGGTCGGACTACATCGGCGACCAGGACGCCATCGAGATCATGTGCCAGGACGCCCCGCGCACCATTATCGAACTCGAACACTACGGCGTGCCGTTTTCGCGCAACAAGGAGGGCAAAATCTCGCAGCGCCGCTTTGGCGGCCACACGCGCAACTTCGGCGAGGCCGCCGTGCGCCGCGCCTGCCACGCCGCCGACCGCACGGGCCACGCCATCCTGCACACGCTCTACGACCAGTGCACCCGCAAGGGCGTCCGGTTCTACGACGAGTTCCAGGTGATAGACCTGTTCATGACGCCCGACGGCGCGTGCAGCGGCACGGTCGCCTACGAGGTGCTCACGGGCGAGCTGCACACGTTCCACGCCAAAATCACGTGCTTTGCCACGGGCGGCTACGGGCGCGCCTTCAAGACGACCTCAAACGCCCACGCCGGAACGGGCGACGGCATGGCGCTCGTGCTGCGCGCCGGGCTGCCCCTCGAAGACATGGAGTTCGTGCAGTTCCACCCGACGGGGCTGTACCGGCTCGGCATCCTCATCACCGAGGGGGCGCGCGGCGAGGGCGGCATTCTGCGCAACGGAAACGGCGAGCGCTTCATGGAACGCTACGCGCCGACGGTCAAAGACCTCGCCCCCCGCGACCTCGTCTCGCAGTGCATCTACAAAGAGATCCAGGAAGGACGCGGCATCAATGGCAAGGACTACGTGTACCTCGACATGACGCACGTGGGCGCCGAGGTGATGGAGAAAAAGCTGCCCGAGATCACCACGTTTTCGCGCACGTACCTGGGCATTGACCCCGTCAAGCAGCCCATTCCCATTGCCCCCACGGCCCACTACGCCATGGGCGGCATCCCGACGGACGCGAACGGGCAGGTGGAGCGCGCCGAGCGCGGCACGTACGTGCCCGGGCTTTACGCCGTCGGCGAGTGCGCGTGCGTGAGCATCCACGGCGCCAACCGGCTGGGCACGAACTCGCTTACCGACCTCGTCGTGTTCGGGCGCCGCGCCGGCATCCACATGGCCGAAAGCATCGCGAACGACAAGAAAAAGGCGCCCCTGCCCGAAAACCCCGAGGGCCGGATGCGCGCGCACCTCGACGAGATCCTCGCCCGCACAACCGGCGAGCCCGTCGTGAAGGTGCGCACCGACCTGCAAAAGACGATGATGGACAACGTCTCCGTTTTCCGCAACGAGGAGACGCTCACCCGCGCCCTTGCCGACCTCAAGGCCATCCGCCCGCGCACCCACCAGATCGTCGTCCAGGACAAGGGCAAAAAGTTCAACACCGAAATCCTCGACGCCCTCGAAATGGAGTACATGATGGACTACGCCGAGGCCATCGCCGTGTGCGCCCGCGCCCGCACGGAGAGCCGCGGCGCCCACAGCCGCGAGGACTACCCCGACCGCGACGACGCCAACTGGCTCAAGCACACCCTTTTCACCAGCGACTGCAACGGCAGCTACGACTTCGGCGAGAAGAAAGTCAAGCTGGGCCGTTTCGAGCCGAAAGTGCGCAAATACTAGTTGGTAGCCGCTCGCTGATGGTTAGATGGTTAACCAACTCGACCATCTAACAAACCACCCACTACCCACCATGCAACTCAACGTCAAAATCCGCCGGTTCAACCCCGAACTGGACGAGAAGCCGCACTGGGAGACGTACCAGGTGCCCGCCGACGAGATGGACACGGCGCTCGCGCTGCTGCTCTACGTCAAGTGGCACCTCGACGGCACGCTCACCTTCCGCAAGTCGTGCGCCCACGGCATCTGCGGCTCGGACGCCATGCAGATCAACGGCGAGAACAAGCTGGCCTGCTCGATTCTCGTCCAGGACCTGGCAAAGGGCGACGGCGACACCATCACGTTTGCGCCCCTGCCCGGCTCGCCCGTCGTCAAAGACCTCGTCATCGACCAGACGGGCTTTTTCGAGAAGTACCGGGCCGTGATGCCCTACCTCATCAACAACGACCCGCCGCCCGAGAAGGAGCGCCTGCAAAGCCCGCACGACCACGAGATCATCGAGGACGCGACCAAGTGCATCATGTGCGGCGCCTGCACGCACTCGTGCCCCTCGACGTGGGCCGACCCCACGTACCTCGGCCCGGCGGCCATGCTGAAAGCCTTCCGCTACACCTTCGACACGCGCGACGCCGGCGCCGACGAGCGCCTGCAGGTGGTGGACTCGAAAGAGGGCCTGTGGAAGTGCTACACCATTTTCAACTGCGTGCAGGCGTGCCCCAAGGAGATCGACATCACGCGCTGGCTCTCGGCCCTGAAACGCCGCGCCGTGACCGAGCGCTTCAGCTAAACGCCCACCGCGCGACGGCAACAAAAGCCCCCGCTGCCCCCCAACGGCGGTCGGGGCTTTTT
>CBDUCD010000446.1:0-2506 GCA_965365535.1 uncultured Rhodothermales bacterium
GGGGTGCGAAAGGGGGGACTCGAACCCCCACGGGTGTTACCCCACCAGATCCTAAATCTGGCGCGTCTGCCGTTCCGCCACTCTCGCTTGCAGGCGCCAAGATACTACCGGGCGCCCGGAACCCCAGCCCCCTCCGGCCCTGTACTGCCGCTTTTCAACCTTTCCACCCGTACCCGTATGTCTGCCCCGTTTCGCTTTCTGCTCGGCTTCGCGCTTGTCGCCGCCGGCTGCGCGGCGCCCCGCCAGACGGCCCGCATCACCGAGCGCCCCGCTGCCGACACGGCGCGCGTCGTGCAGCGCGCCCCCCTGCCCGAGGTGCTGCCCATCGCGCCGCCGCCGTCCACGCCCGGCACCGCCCTCGACGCCGCCTACGACACCGTCCGCGCGGGCCGCTTTGATGGCGGCAAGATGTGGACGTTCGACAACCCGCCCCTCGACTACTTCCGCGAAGCCTACAACTTCGCCCCCGACACGTCGTGGTTCCGCCGGGCGCGGCTGGGCGCCCTCCGCTTTGCCACGTACTGCTCCGCCTCGTTCGTCTCGCCCGACGGACTCGTGATGACCAACCACCACTGCGGCCGCGAAAGCGTGACGAAAGTGTCGGCGGCGGGCGAAAACCTGCTCGACAACGGCTTCTACGCCACCAACATGGCCGACGAGCGCAAGGTGGCCGACCTCTTCGTGGACCAGCTCGTCGAAATCCGCGACGTGACCGCCGACGTGTACCGCGCGCAGGAAGGCATCGAGGGGCGCGCCGGGCAGGCCGAGGCCCGCGCAAACGCCGCCACCGACCTGGAAAAACGCCTCAAAACCGAAGCGCAGCGCGCCGACGAAGACCTCGAAGTGCAGGTGATCGCGCTCTACGACGGCGCCCGCTACTCGGCCTACACCTTTAAGCGCTACAAAGACGTGCGCCTCGTGATGGCGCCCGAACTCCAGCTCGGCTTTTTCGGCGGCGACCCCGACAACTTCACGTATCCGCGCTACGCCCTCGACGTGTCGTTTTTCCGCGTGTACGTGGGCGACAAGCCGTTCAAGACGCCCAACTATTTCCGCTGGAGCACGGAGGGCGTGCAGGAAGGCGACCCCGTTTTCGTCGTCGGCAACCCCGGCTCGACTTCGCGGCTGGCCACGGTTTCGATGCTCGAATACGAGCGCGACGTGGCGCTGCCCGCCCGCCTCGACGCCCTCCACCGCCGCATGGACGTGCTGGGCGCCTACGTCGAGGCCAACCCCGCCCAGGCCGACTCGGCAGACCTGCGCAACGCGTACTTCAACCTGTCCAACTCCGAAAAATCCATCAGCGGCCAGCTCGCCGGCCTGCGCGACCCCTACCTGATGGCCCGCAAGCGCGCCGCCGAAAAAGCCCTCGCCGAGGGCATCGCGGCTAACGACTCGCTGGCCGCCGCCAGCGGCACGCTGCTGCGCGAAATCGCCGACCTGCAAAAGGCGCGGCGCGACGTGGCGCAGCAAAACGCGGCGTTCCAGTTTTTCGCCTCGCCGCCCTTCGAGTCGCCCATCCTCACGCGCGCCACCTACGGCTACTTCCTGACGCTGCTGCGCCGCAACGGCGCCCCGAAGGAAACCATTGACGACTACCGCAAGCAGGCCCTCGACCAGCCCTACTGGCCCGCCGACATCGAAAGGCAGTTCATTGCCCTGCGCTTGCAGGAGATGCAGGACGTGCTGGGCAGCGACAACGTGGTCGTGCGCCGCGTGCTGGGGGGCAGCACCCCCGACGCCGTTGCCGCGCGCGTCGTGGCCGAGACGGCGCTGAACGACTCGACGCGCTACATGAAGATTTTGGACGACGGCTTTGGCGCCTCGGGCGACGTGACCGTGGCCCTTGCTGATGCCATCGTGCCGCTCTACCTGACGACGGCGCGGGCGCAGGGCGGCTTTGGCGATACCGAAAACGCCCTCCTGGCCGGCCTCGCCCAGGCGCGCTTCAAGCTCTACGGCACCACGATGCCGCCCGACGCCTCGTTCTCGCTCCGCATTGCCGATGGCGTGGTGCGCGGCTACAGCTACAACGGCACGCAGGCGCCGCCGTTTACGACGTTTTTCGGGCTTTACGACCGCCACTACAGCAACCCCGGCAGCCGCGACTGGGCGCTGCCCGAGCGCTGGCTCAGCCCGCCCGAAACGTTCAGCCGCAGCACGCCGCTCGACTTCGTCTCGACCAACGACATCACGGGCGGCAACTCGGGTTCGCCCGTCATCAACCAGAAGCTCGAAATCGTCGGCATCGCCTTCGACTCGAACGTCGAGGCGCTGCCCAACGAGTACGTCTTCCGCGACGTGGCCGGGCGGACCGTCTCCGTTGATGCGCGGGGCATCCTCGAAGCCCTCGACGACCTCTACGACGCCGACCGCATCGCGCTCGAGCTGACGACGGGCCGCGCCTACGAAACGGAAGCCGCCGCCGACGCCGCGCGCGGCAACTGACCGTCCGCAGATCGCTGCACGCAACCCCCGGAGGGCCGCCCGCCTTCCGGGGTTTTTT
>CBDUCD010000447.1:0-2504 GCA_965365535.1 uncultured Rhodothermales bacterium
TGTTAGCCCGCGCTTCCAGCCGCAGCCCTGCGGCGATGCTGCTGCGGCGTCGTCCCCGTCCAGCGCTTGAAGGCCCGGAAAAAGGCGGCGGCCTCGCCGTAACCCAGCATAAAGGCGATCTCGGAGCCGCTGACCTTGCCGCCTTCGAGCAGTGCCAGGGCGCGCTCGCGGCGCACGTCGTCCACGAGCGCGGCAAAGCCCGCGCCTTCGGCGGCCAGGCGGCGGTGCAGGGTGCGCTCGGAAACGGCCAGCCGGCGCGCGACAGGGGCCAGCCGGGGTTCTCCCCGCGCCAGCGCCTCCTCGACCGCCTGCCGCACCTGCGCCGCGTACGACTCCTCGGCAAGGGGGCGGGCCATCAGCTTTTCGGCGCGCTGCGACAGGTAGCGGAACAGGCGCGGATCGGCGCCCGGCACCGGCAGCGCCAGCAGGGCCGCGTCGAAAGCAACCGCCACGACTTCTCCGCCCCAGGCGACGGGGCAATCGAAAAAACGGCTGAAGCGCTCCGGATCGGCCGGGCGCGTCAGGGGGAAAACCACCGACACGGGGCGGACGGGGCGCCCGCTGAGGCTGCTCAGCGTGGCGACGAGGCCGGAGGCGTAGGCATAGACGGGCTCGCGCAGGCGCAGAAACGGCAGGGGCACGGCATGAACGAAAACGAAACGCGCCCCTGCCCCGACCCCTTCGCGCTCGATGCGTGGCACGACGTCCGGGTGCACCACGGCCCCGTAGCGTTGCAGCCAGCCAATGGCCTCGCCTACCGTGGCGCCGTGCCGCATCGAAAGCCCGACCCCGCCGACGCCCCGCAGGCCGATGTGTCTGCCGAGGGCGAGGCCATCGGCGCGGTGCGCGAGCCTTTCCCACAGGTTGAGGTAGAGGGGCAGCGGCACGAGGCCGTCGGGGTCGTCGAGCGCGGCAGCGTCCAGCCCTGCCTCGGCGGCCAGCGCGGCGGCGCCCAGGCCCATCTCGGCGGCAGCATCCATCACGCTGGCGACGAGGGCGGCGAGAATGGCCTGCTGCTTCATACGAGCCGGTGGTGAAATTGGCGGGCAAAGCCACGAGCCTGGCGGGCAGGGTCAGCCTCTCGCGCCCGTGGCGCCCGTAGCGCAGCCCTAATCTACCCTCAGCCAACCCTGCCGAGAACACCCATGCAGATGCAAAACCTGAACGTCGTTGTTGCGGGCGGTGCCACGGGCGGCGCCGCCACGGCCCTGCTGCTGGCCCGCGCGGGCGCCCGCGTCGTCGTGCTCGAGCGCGTGGCGCACCCCCGCGCCGTGGGCGCCGGCATTGGCCTGGCCGCCAACGGGCTGGCCGTGCTCGAATCCCTCGGGCTTGGCCCCGCCATCGCCGCGGCGGCCTGCTCCGTCGGCAGCGGCCGCATCGTGGACGGACGGGGGCGGGTGCTGCTCGCGCCGCCCGAGCCGCGCCCGCGCATCGAGATGATCCGCCGCGCCACGCTCCAGGGCGTGCTGCTCGACGCGATGGCTGCCGAAGCCCGCATCAGCCGGCACTTTGGCGTCGAGGTGGTGCGCGCCGCGCCGGACGGCAGCGTGACGGCGCGCGGCGCCGAGGGCGTGCTGCACTTCAAGGCCGACCTGGTCGTCGGGGCGGACGGCGTGCACTCGAAGGTGCGCGAGGGCGGCGACTTTGGCGCGCGCGTCAGCCCGCCCGGCCTCGCCTACGTCCGCGCCCTCGTGCCCGAGGGGCTTGCCCGCTGCGAGGAGGCGTGGACGGCGGCGGGGCTTTTCGGCAGCTTTCCCGTTGATGGCGCCACGTACGTTTACGCCTCGGCGGGCGCGCCCGCCTGCCGCGCTGCCGCCGCCCGCGCCGACCTCGACGCGTTTCGCGCGGCCTGGCGCCGGGCCTACCCGCCTGCCGAGGCGCTGCTGGGCGCCCTCGGCACCTGGAGCGACCTGATCGTCAACCGCGTGGTTCGGGTGGACTGCCGCCGCTGGTTCAGCGGCCGCCTCGTGCTCGTGGGCGACGCCGCGCACGCCATGGCGCCCAACCTGGGCCAGGGCGCCAATAGCGCCCTCGTGGACGCCGCCATCCTGCTCGACGCCCTGCGCCGGCACGCCGACATCTCTGCCGCGCTGGCCGCCTACGACGCCCGGCGGCGGCCAGCCGTGCGCCGGGTCGCCCAACTGTCGGCCCGGCTGGGCGCCCTGGCCGAGCGCACCCACCCCGTCGCGCGCGGGCTGCGCGACTACCTGCTGATGCCCCTGGCGAACCGGCTGGCCAGCGAGCAAACGAACGGGATCGTCCTCCAGGAATCGCCCGGCGTGCTGCTGTCCATCGGGCGCGGGCAGCGGGCGCCTGGCGACAGGGAGACGCTGGCGTCCGCCTCCTGAAAAGCGCGTGGGGAGGCGGTGACGTTATAGATAGATAACCCGAGTTGTGTGCTACGTCCGCCCTGTCATTGCGAGCGAACGAAGTAGGCGCGGCCATCTCGCCGGATGGGCCACCGTGCCCTTTCTGCGAGCCTGCGTCGCCTTCGGCTTCTCGCA
>CBDUCD010000448.1:0-2501 GCA_965365535.1 uncultured Rhodothermales bacterium
TCGCGTCCACTCCAATGACCCGTGACGAATGACCAATGACCAACTACCGCAGCAGCCAGCGGACGCCCTCGAAAAGCGGCCACAGCATCAGCAGGGCAAAGGCGATGGCAGCGGCTTTGCTGGCGCGGCGCTCGGGCGGGAATTCGTAGCCGCAGTACGGGCACTCGGCGGCATCGGACGGCCCTTCGAGGGCGCACGACGGGCATTCGCGCAGCAGGGCAGGCATCAGAGCTGGTCGGAGAGTTCGTCGAGCAGGGCGTCCTGCTGGCGGGGTGTCAGCGCGTCGGCGTCAACCTCGGGCAGGGCGGGGCGCGGCGTGTAGTGCGGCGTGGGGCGCGGGCGCGTGGCCTGGAGCGCGAGCGCGAAGACGCCCGTGGCGGCGGCGGTGAGCACGAGGGCGCGGAAGGGGATGGGCATGGCGGCAGGGTTCGGGGCTGGGAGGCCGCATACGCGGCAGCGCGGGCGCGGGTGCCCCGCCTATGCGGCCTGGAGAAACGGGTTGTGGCGGCGCTCGTGGCCGACGGTCGTCTCGGGGCCGTGGCCGGGCAGCACGCGCGTCGCGTCGGGTAGCGTGAGCAGGCCCGTTTCGATGCTGCGCATGAGCAGGGGCAGGTCGCCCAGGGGCAGGTCGGTGCGCCCGATGGAGCCGCGAAACAGCACGTCGCCCCCGAAGACGACGCCGTGCGCCCGGTCGTAAAAGACGACGTGGCCGGGGGCGTGGCCGGGCGTGTGGCGCACCTCCCACTGGCAACGGCCGAAACGAATGGCGTCGCCGTCCTGGAGGGGCGTCGTCGTGGGCGGCGGCGCCGCGTCCATCGCCACGCCGAAAAAGCGCGCCTGCTCGGCGGCGTGGCGCAGCAGCGTCGCGTCGGCAGGGTGGAGCGCCCAGTCCAGCCCGAAGGCACGGGCCAGGGCGGCGCAGCCAAAAACGTGATCTACGTGGGCGTGCGTGAGCAGCAGGTGCCGCACGGCCAGCCCATTCGCTTCGACGTACTGCACGACGCGCGCGTGCTCGTCCGCCGTGTGCGAGGCGGCATCCACGACGACGGCCTCGCCGCCATCGGAAACGACGTACAGGTTGGTGGCAAACGGGTTGAAGGTGAAAGGCTGGATGTGCACGGCAGCGGGCGTTGGGGGCGGGGCCAACGCGGGCGGCGGGGGGGCGGGTTTCCCCGGCAACCCGCGCCCGGCGTCGCCGTTGGGATGCGCCATGCAAAGCCAGTTCCTCCTCGTCTCACTCGTCGCCATCGCCCTGCTGTTCGCGGTGGACTGGTACGTGTACCGGCGCTGGCGGCGGTTTGTCGCCATGCGCCGCGCCATGCGGTGGACGCTGCCCCTCTACCGCGCGCTGATGGCGCTGATGCCGTTCGTGGCGCCCCTCTACGCCTTTTCGTCGCGCTGGTGGGCGGTGGAGCCGCGCGCGGTGCGCTGGGCCGTCGTGGCCCTCTGGCTCGTCTATTACGTGCCGCGCTTCGTCATCGCGGGCGTGCTCGCCCTTCTGGATACGGTGATGGGCAGCCGGCAGCTGTTCAACTGGTTCCGCTTCCGCCTGCTGGTCGAGGCGCCCGTGCCCCTTTCGGACCGCCCCGACGCCGCGCGCCTCGACCTGGCGGACATGCGGACGCTCTCGCGCGCCGAGTTTCTGCGCACGATGGGATGGACGGCCGCCACGGCGCCCTTCGTCGTCGTCGGCTACGGCGTTTTTCGGCACCTCTACGACTTCGACGTGCGGCGCGTGGACGTGCCCGTGCCCGGCCTGCCGCGCGCCCTCGACGGGCTGACCATCGCCCAGCTTTCCGACCTGCACGCGGGCTCGCTTTTCTCGGATCGCCCCATGCACGACGCCGTGGACGTGACGCTCGGCCTCCGCCCCGACCTCGTCGCCATCACCGGCGATTTCGTCAACAGCCGCGTGCAGGAGCTGCCTGTCATCCTGCCCGCCCTCGAAAAGCTGGCGGCGGGCGCGCCCCTCTACGGCTCGCTGGGCAACCACGACCACTACGCCGACGTGCACCAGGTCGCCGGCGCGGTGCGGGCGGCGGGCGTGGACCTGCTCGTCAACGAAAGCCGGACGCTGCACATCGACGGGGCGGCGCTGCACCTCGTGGGCACGGACAACACGGGCTTCCACCAGAATTTTGCCGACCTGGACAAAGCCGTCGCCGCGCTGCCGCCGCCCGGCGACGACGAGGCGGCGCGCATCCTCCTCGCCCACGACCCGACGTTCTGGGACGTACCCGGCGGCCCGCGCACGCGCGGCATAGACCTGATGCTGGCCGGCCACACGCACGGCGGCCAGATCGGCTTCGAGTGGGGGCCGCTGCGCTGGAGCCTGGCGCGGGCGATGTACAAACGCTGGGCGGGCCTGTACGCCGAAAAGGGCGCGGACGACCGGGCGCAGCACCTCTACGTCAACCGCGGGCTGGGGACGGTCGGGCCGCCCCTCCGCCTGGGCATCCGCCCCGAAATCACCCTGCTGACGCTGCGGCGGGTTTAGGTTG
>CBDUCD010000449.1:0-2484 GCA_965365535.1 uncultured Rhodothermales bacterium
CTGACGCGCACCACGCGCCGCGACGCCCTTCGGCTGCGCACCGCCGCCGCCCGCCAGACCGACCCCGCGCCGCCCGTAGCCGACCTCTTGAGCGTGGACGACGAGTACCGCACCCGCGCCCACCGGGGCGATTTGCGCCGCGTGGCGCCGCGCCGCTTTAATGCTGAGGGCGAGGCGTGGCTGCCCGTGCTCGAAACGCGGCGCGGGCTGTACCGCTTTACGGCCCTGTTTTCCAACACGCCCCGCGCCCACCAGCTCGGCAAAACCGCCGACTGGGTGGTGCTCTACGCCGAGCACGAAGGCCGCGAGCGCTCGTACACCGTCGTCACCGAGACGCGCGGCGACTTGCGCGGGCGGCGCGTGGTGCGGGGACGCGAAAGCGAGTGCCGCCGCTTTTACGCCGCGCCCACCCGGCAAGCCGCGTAGCCACGCGAAACCCGGCGGCGCGGGCGCGTTCTGGTGGGCAAGCCCCCTGCCTCCATGAAGTGGATTACCCGCCTGCTGGCGCTTTTCATCGTCCTGCCCGCCATCGAGCTGGCGCTGCTGCTCCAGTTCCACGCGTGGACGGGCTTCTGGGCGACGGTTGCCCTCATCCTCGGCACGGGCATCGCCGGCAGCTTGCTCGCCCGCCGCGAGGGGATGCAGGCGTGGCGCCGCTTGCAGGACAAGCTGCGGCGGGCCGAAATCCCCGACGCCGAACTCATTGACGGCGTCATCATCCTCGTCGCCGGCGCCCTGCTGGTCACGCCCGGCCTGCTCACGGACGTGGCGGGCTTCGTGGGCCTGCTGCCGCCCACGCGCCGCCTGCTGCGGCGGGCCGTCGAGAAAAAGCTGCGGGCCAGCACGCGCGTGTTCGTGGCCGGCGGCCCCCTCCCGGACGTGCCCGCTGGCGAGGGCTGGCAGGGGCAGCCTGCCGACCTGCCGCGCCACGCCCAGAACGGCTCAGGCGGTTGACCCGGGGCGCGCGTCGGCGAAAAGCGGCGCCACGCCCCACGCGTCCATGAGGGACGCGATCATGTCGCGCTCGGTATCGAGCATCAGCCCGTCGGCTTCGGCGATGGCGTAGAGGTCGTTGACGAGGGCGAGGCGCTGCATCAGGGGCAGCCGGTGCCCGATGCTCAGCACGGCGCGCTGCAGCCCCTCTGCCCCCGGGTCGGTGCTGTAATACGACAGCGCCCGGCGCAACACGGCGCGCACCTCCTCCTCGCTCCACGCCGGCTGCCACTCGCGCGCCAGCCCCACAATCGTCGAGATCTCGCCCTGCGTGAGTTCGCCGTCGGTGCTGTGGCCGACGATGATATAGACGAGCGCGATGTCGTGCAGCAGCGTCCAGTCCTCCTCGTCGCCGCGCGTGGCGTCCAGCAGCAGTTGGGCGTGGCCCTTTACCTGCCACCGTTTGGCGATGAGGGCGATGACGGCGCGCTCGGCGCGCAGCAGCATCCCGTCCGCCTCGGCAATGCGGATGACGTCTTCGATGGCGCGCTGCCGCTCCTCGTGCGTGAGCACGCCCGCGAGCCGGTCGAGCACGCCGTCCACGAGGGCGTCGGGGTCGTACTCGCCCGAGAGCAGCACGGCAAGGGCTTCGAGGGCTGTTTCGCGGGCAGCGTCGCGCGTCAGGCCCTCGGGGCGCCACCCGGCAAGGGCGTCTTCGATGACGGCCAGCTCGCGGTCGGCAAGCTGGTGGTCGGGGCCGTAGGCGAGGGCGAGGTAGATGAGGGCGAGGTCGTGCTGAACGGTCCAGTCGTCGGTCATGGCAGGGGGTTTTGCGCGCCAATTTCGGGCGTGGAGGCGCCCTGCGGGGCACACGACCGGACTTTTACCATTGACCGGCGCCCGGCGCTCAGGCCGTCTGGCGCAGGCACGAGACGAGTTCGGGCTCGACGCCGCGCCAGCCGCCGGCCTCGTACCACTCGGTCAGCCGGGCCATGATTTCGGGCTTTTCGAGGCCGTCGGCCACGAGTTGCTCGCGGAAAGCGACGGCGCCCGAGGGCCGGGGTCCCCACTGGAAAACTTCCTCTCCATCGGCGCCGAGCACGACGAGCTTGGGGATGCCGCGCGCGCCGCCCGTGAGGTAGCGGTCCATCACGTCGAGGTGCTGGTCGCGCGGCAGGATGCGCAGCGTCACGAGCGGGCTCAGCGCCGCCGCGCCGCGTATGACGGGCAGGCAGAAGGCCGAGTCGCCGCACCAGTCCTCGGTCAGCACGATCCACGTCTGCGGCGCTTTCAGGGCCTTCATGGCGTCCACGAGTTCGCGCGAGGGCTCGAACGCCTCGGCCACGCGCGCCGCCCGCTCCCAGTTGTACTTGGAGAAAAAGTACATTTTGCGGTCGTCTTTGCTGCCGGCGGGCGGGTGGGCCAGCTTCTGCTGCCAGGCGTCGAGAAAGGCGTCGTAGTCGAGGCCGGTGGGAAAAGCGGGGGATGCTGCGTTCATGGGTGGGTGGCGGAAAAAGAAAGGGCGCGAACGGCAAAGGTACCGTTCGCGCC
>CBDUCD010000450.1:0-2482 GCA_965365535.1 uncultured Rhodothermales bacterium
GTTAGACCGCCTGCCGGTGAAACCGGTTTCGGCAGGGTGCCGGGAACGGCGGGCGGGCAGGCATCGGCTTTCAACCCGCAGAAACGCGCGGCAGGCGCGGGTGTGGAGGGCGCCGCGACTCCCCTGCCCCGCGGCGGCAGGGCAAAAGTGACGGGCCTACTGGAAGCGGTTCGCACATCAAGACAAAGCGGATTATATTGGCCTTGAAAACCGTTTCAGACTTCCTGACACGGTGCCCGGTGATTCGCGGTCACCCCCCAGAAACATCCCTCTCAACCCGCTACTGCGTCATGAGAACCGCTACCCTCCTTTTGCTGGGGCTTGGCGCCCTGGCCGCCCGCGCGCCGCAGGCCCACGCGCAGGAAGCCCTGCCCCGGCCTTTCGTGCTTTTCGTTGACGGGGTGAACCCCGAGGTGGTGACTAGCAACGGCACCCTGGCCACCGACCCGTCCGACGCCACCAACACGGTGCTGGCTTTTACGGGCGGCGCCTACGCCCACCCCGGCCTCAACTTCGTGCCCGCTACGGGGCGCAGCCTGGCCGCGCACCAGGCCGCGCGCGACACCATGTTTTTCAGGCTCCGCGTGGGCCCCGGCGTCGGCACGCCCGACGTTCATGCCAACCTGCTGCTGGCCCTGCTCGACTCCGAGAGCAACAACAGCAACGGCATGTCCGACGACGACGACATCGGCTTCCGCCTCATCTGGCCCGTCCCCGACTCGCTTTTCGACGACCAGTGGCACGACGTCGCCATTCCCCTGCCGCCCGTCGGGCGCGCGGCCCTCGCCGCCGCGATGGGCGACACGACCGCCACCGGCCAGCCCCTGCCCGCCAATGAGCAGCTCGGGCCGTACGGCAAGCGCTGGGCGTACCCCGGCGGCTGGAACGCCGACGGCAGCGCGTGGGTCAGCGACTCGGGCGACGGGCGCTTCCGCGAGTTCGATTTCGAGCGCATCTGGAAGTTCGGCTTTATGTGGGACCAGGGCAGCGGCCCCACGGGCACCATCTACCTCGACGACTGGTACGTGGGCAACTCGGGCCTCGACCTGTCGGGCTACAAAGGCGGCGGCGTGGCCTACAGCGGCACCGTGACCGCCACGCAGCAGGACGAAAACACCATCCACCTCAGCTTTACGCCCCAGGAAAACGTTCGCGGCTACATCGTGTACGTCGTCGAGGCCGAGGGCGTGTCGGTGCGCGACGCGGCCCGCGCCCAGCCCATTGCCACCATCCCGGCCACGGCCAGCCTGTTCGAGACGGATTACAAGGTGTTCTCGCCCCACCCGTCCATGCCGGACGTGAGCGTGACCTTTGCCGTGACGGCCCTCTCGACGGGCGGCGTCGAAAACACGACGCCCGTTTACAGCACCATCACGGTCGAAAACGCCCGTCCGCAGGGCTTCGTGTACGCCATGAGCGAGGCGGAGATGGACGCGCTCTACACCGCCTTCGAGACGCAGACGTTCAACGCTGATTTCGTGCCTACGGGCCGCGTCACGCCGTTCCGCATCGACCCGGCGCACGGCACGATCGAGAAAACCGAGCAGGTCACCAGCGACGCCGACCTGTCGGTGACGACCTACATCGGCTACGGCCCCGCCCTCGACGACCCCACCGAGACGGTGATGATGGTCTATGCCGACATCAACGACGACGTCACCGTTTTCGGCATCGACAACGGCGCGGGCGAGCCTGCTGCCGGCGATTTCTACACGTACGACGAGCTGGCCGTGTATTTCACCGGCTACACCGTCTCGCCGCTCGTGGGCTCGACGAATGCGTCGGAGACGGCGCAGGACTTTGGCTTCAACTTCCAGATTCTCAACGGCGACGACGGCAAGCCCAAGATGGTGTGGCCCAGCGGCGCCCGCTCGGCCCTCTTTTCGACGCCGCTTTTCGAGATCAAACCCGACGGCTCGGGCTACCGCATCCTCGCGGCGTTTCTCGTGTCCGACCTCGCCCCCGACGGCGGCCCGGCGGTCGAGTTTACCCGCCCCGCCGACGACGCCATTGACTACCACGCCCTCGTGATCGCGTATGACGAGCAGGACGGCGCCGGCGGCTCGTTTACCGACCGCACGGGGACGGTCAGCAGCGAAAAGCCCAACGTCAACTTCAGCGGGCCGGGCTGGTACGACAGCCCGCTCCAGTGGACGCCTGTGGCCTTTGCCGGTGCCAACGTCACCACGGCGGCGGAAAACACGCCCGCTGCGGCGCGCTTTGCCCTCCGGGGCAGCGTGCCCAACCCGGCCTCGGCGCAGGCGCGCATCGCCTTTACGACCGAAACGTCTGGCCCCGTGCGCCTCGACGTGTTCGACGTGCTGGGGCGCCGCGTGGCGACGCTCGTGGACGCGACGCTGCCCGCGGGCGACCACACGGCCACGCTCGACGCCGCCCGCCTGGCGGCAGGCACGTACCTGTACCGCCTGACGGCCTCGGGCCGGACGGCCACGCAGGCCGTTTCCATCGTCCGGTAAAACCC
>CBDUCD010000451.1:0-2482 GCA_965365535.1 uncultured Rhodothermales bacterium
CCCCCGAACGGCAGGCAGCACGTCACGATGGTGCCCTGCGGAGGGCGGGGGCGCACGTGCAGCACGCCGCCCATGACGGAGGCCCGCCGCTGCATCGTGCGCAGGCCGATGCCGCTGCCTTGCTCGACCACGCGCGGGTCAATCGTCGCGCCGTCGTTTTCGATGGCCAGCGTGAGCAGCCCGTCGGCGTGCGTCAGGCGGAAGGTGATAAGCGCGGGCAGGCCGTGGCGGAGCGCGTTCGACGCCGCCTCCTGCGCGATGCGGTAGAGGTGGCGGCCCTGCGCCTCGTCGTAAAAATCTACGGGCAGGGGCGCCTCGAAGTGGCAGGCGACGCCGTGGGCAGCTTCTATGTTGCGCGCCAGCTCGGCCAGGGCGCCCATCAAGCCGTCCTCGCCCAGCACGGCGGGGTAGAGGCTGCGCGCGAGGGAGCGGGTTTCCCCGATGGCCTGCTTCGTGAGGCCGGTGGCGCGGTCGAGCAGCGTGTGCGCCTGCGCGTCGTCGAAGGCCGTGAGGCGGGCCTGGAGCGTCGCCAGCATGACCGAGAGCGTCGTCAGGCGCTGGCAGAGGCCGTCGTGGAGCTCCTCGGCCATGCGCGCCTGCTCGTGGGCGGCGGCTTCGAGCACCTCGTGTTCCATGTGCCGGAGCTGCTCGCGCAGCCGCTCGACGAGGGCGTCGCTCTGCTCCTGCCGGCGCGTCTCCAGCAGCAGCCGGACACTCTGTTCGATAAAAGGAAGCGGCGCGGACTCCATGCGTCTATAGGTTAGGCGGACAGCGGCGGGCCATCGCGGCCAGCACCCCTGCGGGGCCGGCGGCGACGGGAAACGGAAAGGCGCGGCGGCGTTTTCCTCAGGGCTGCGGCTGCGCACGCGGGCGCCACAGAATCGCGTAGATGGCCTCCAGGTAGCCACCCAGGATGAGGATGGGCGCGACGTAGAGCGACAGGAAGCCGTCCACCTGGTTGTCGATGCGCATGATGGCGTAGCCCAGCACCACGAGCGCGAGCGCGATGCCCAGCAGCACGTAGTTGCGCCGGGTAAAGACGAGGGCGCCGCCCGCAGGCGTCGCCGCGCTGCGGCGACCGGAGCGGGTGGTGCGGCGAGACGGGGAGGGCGAGGTGGGCATTGCGAAAACATCTGTAACGGGGCTGCAACACGTCCCCGCGCAACCCTGTTCCTCTCCCCCTCCGGGACCTGACCGGCCCGCTGCCGCTTCAAAACCGCCCTGCCCACCCCTGCTGCCTTATGCGTCGCCTGCTGTTCGTCCTGCTGTTTCTGCTGCCCCTCTCGGGCGCCACGCCCCCGCCCGACCTGGCGGCGCGCATCGCGCCGCTTTTGCGCATGGAAGGCGGCGAGCCCGTCATCTGGTCCATCTACGTCGCCGACGCGCGCACGGGCGAGGCCGTTTACGCCCGCGACGCCGGGCTGGCCATGCTGCCCGCCTCGACGATGAAGCTGCTCACGTCGGCCACGGCCCTCGACGCGCTGGGCAGCGGTTACCGCTACGAAACGCGGCTGCTGTTCCGGGGCACGCGCAGCGGCGGGCTGCTCAAAGGCGACCTCGTCATCGAAGGCGCGGGCGACCCGTCGTTTGGCTCGTCCGAAGTGGGGGGCGCCGACCCGCTGGCGGCGTGGGCGCGGGCCCTCGCCGGGCAGGGCGTGCGCCGCGTCGAGGGCCGCATCATCGGCGACGACAACCGCTTCGACGACCGCCCGTACGCCGAGGGCTGGGACGTGGACTACATCGCCACGCAGTCCAGCCGCCTGCTGGGCATAAGCGCGGGAGGGCTGGCCTACCACGACAACCTGGTCGAAATCCGCCTCCAGCCGGGCCGCGTGGGCGCCGCGCCGACGCTGACGGCCTCGCCCGCCGGCTACCTCGACGTCGTCAACCGGGCCACGACGAGCGCGCGGCGCCGGGGCCGCGCCGCCCGCCTCGACCGCACGCTGGGCGTCGAGCAGGCGACGGTGTCGGGCACCATCGCCCGGTCGTATGCGGCCACGTTCAGCGTGCCCGTGCTCAACCCGACGGCCCTCGCCCTCCACGCCTTCCGCAGCGCGCTGCAGGCCGAGGGCATCGAGGTGGCGGCCACGCTCCACGACGTTGACGAGATGGAAAAACCGCCTCGCGTGGAGGGCGCCGAAGTGCTGATGGTGCACCAGTCGCCGCCGCTTGCCGACCTGCTCAAAATCGTCAACAAGGAAAGCAACAACTTTTACGCGGAGCAGATTTTCCGCACGTTTGCGTGGGGCGGCGGGGCGGCGGGCGGCGAGGCGCGCGTGAAAGCCCTCGTCCAGCGGGCCGGCGCGCCGTCCGAATTCCTGTCCATCCGCGACGGCAGCGGGCTCTCGCGCAAAGACCTGGTGACGGCGGAGGCGATGGGGCGCGTGCTGGTGCTGATGAACGCGCACCCCGAAAGGCAGGCGTTCCGGGCTTCGATGGCGCAGGGCGGCGAGGCCCAGAGCACGCTGCACTACCGCATGAA
>CBDUCD010000452.1:0-2481 GCA_965365535.1 uncultured Rhodothermales bacterium
CCCTTTCGGCGGCGTAGTGCTCGCTCTCGCCCGCGATCTCTTCCAGGCGCGCCATCAGCGCCTCCAGCTTCTGCTGCGCCCCGCGCGACATCTTGCCGAACCACGCCCGCGAGCCCCAGAACGAGAGGGCGGTGGCGAGGGTGAGCAGGAGGGGCAACACGACGGGAAGGGCGGTGCCCAGGGCCAGGCCCGCGGCGATAAGCGTGAAGGTGAGCAGCACGAAAGGCAGCACGAAAATCGCCGACTCGTTGGCGAGCTTGCGCGAGGCCTGGATGCGCGTCGTGCCCCGGCGCGGCGACACGGACACGTGGCCGTACACGTAGCCCGACCCCAGCTGGGTGTAGCCGTACATCCACTCGAAGCCGCGCCCGACCTCGTGCACCTCGCCCGGCGTGCCAAAGGCCCGGCGGATTTCGTGCACCATCTCGCCCCACTCCTCGGCATCCACCTCGTGCCCCACGATGCGCTCCGTTTCGAGTTTGTAGGCGCCGCCCAGGAATCCCACCTTCTGCTGCGCCCGCAAGGGTGGCGGCGCGCCCATCGCGGCCTGCTCCACAAAGCGCGGGTCAATGCCTGCCTCCTCGGCCACGCGCCGGATCTCGTCAAGCGTCAGACCCGTCGTGAAGTCGCGCCGGGCGGCCTGAAGCGCTGCCGCCTGCCGCAGCAAATCCTGGGTTTCCTTTTCATTATAGACGCGCATGGGCAGAGGTCAGCGGGTGCGTAGGCGGGGCGAGGGGGAAAGGGGCGGGGCTTCTGGAAAGGACTCGCCGAGGGGGAGAATGGGCGCGGCGGGCGCGGCGGAAGGTGTTTCGAGCCCCTCGGAAGGTGTTTCGAGTCCCTCGCTTTCGCCCGCAATCTGCTCGGCGCGGTCGAGGGCGGCCTTCAGCTTGCCCGCCTCTTTGCGCCCGAAGTGGCCCGCCACGCCGCGCAGCGCGAAAAAGGCGACGGTGAGCAGCACGGCGGCGACGACGAGGTTGAAGGGAAACGCAATCGGAAACACCTCGCCCGTGGCAAGCATCATCACCAGGTTGAGTACCACGGCCCCCGCCGGCCCGAACGTGAGGGCAATGGTCTGCCGCATGTTGCGCTGCGCCACGAGGTGCAGGTGGCCGCGCCGCTGCGTCACCGACAGCGCCGTCGTCGTGCGCCCGTGGTGGCCCGTGTGCGACCACGTCCGCGTCGCGCCCGCCGCCGACACGACGCCGACCTCGCCAAACTGACGCTGCATTTCTTCGACCATCTCGCCCCACTCGTCCTCGTCCACGTGCTGCGCGAGCACCCGCTCTTCGGTGAGGCGCGCGGGCGTGCCCCAGAACGCGAAGCCGGCGCGCGGCGGTGCCGCCGACTGGTAGATTTCGCGCGCCGCCTGCTCGATGTGGCGCGGGTCGAGGCCCGTTTCCTCGGCCACGGCGCGCAGTTCGTCGAGCGTCAGGCCCACGCCCGGCGCGCTGTCGCCCGACTGGAGTTCGGCGGCGCGCTTGAGGATGGCGCCGACCTGTTTCTCGTTGAAAACCTGCATGGGCAAAAAAGGCCCTCCTATCCCGTTGATCCTCCAAAATATACGCGCCCTTTTTGCCCTCCTCGCGCCCCGCCCTGGCCTGCCCGCGCGAACCGCACGCCCCCTGTCGCCCCGGCCCCCTCTTGCCCCGCGCTATCTTGCCCGAAACGCCTTCCGCCCGTGCTCATAGACCAACTGGAAACGCCCGCCCTGCTCGTCGAGCGCGCGCGGCTGCTGCTCAACCTCGACTGGATGCAGGCCCGCGCGGCCACGAACGCCGTCGCGCTGCGTCCGCACACCAAGACGCACAAGTCTGTCGCCCTCGCGCGCTTGCAGCACGAGCGCGGCGCGCAGGGCCTCACCTTTGCCAAGCCGAGTGAGGCCGAGACGTTCGTGGACGCCGGCTTCGACGACGTGCGGCTGGCCTACAGCGTTGCCGGGCGGGCGCGGCTGGCGCGCATCGCGGCCCTCACGCGGCGCGCCCGCGTCTCGTTCTGCCTCGACACGCTTGAGGGCGCCCGGCAGGCGTCGGCGTTTTTCGAGGCCGAGGGGCTGACGGCCTCCGTACTCGTCGAGGTGGACACGGGCCACGGGCGCTGCGGCGTGGCCTGGGACAGTGAGGGCGCCGTCGAACTCGTCCGCGCGATGTCGGCCCTGCCCGGCCTGCGCGTCGTGGGCCTTTTGACGCACGAGGGGCAGAGCTACAACGGCCCGCATCCCGGCGAGACGCCCGGCGACGCCCTCGCGCGGGCGATGGCCGAGGGCCGCGACCGCCTGCTCGCCCTCGCCGTCCGCCTGCACGGCGCCGGCCTCGCCCACCCCGACGCCTTTGAACTCAGCATGGGCGCGACGCCCTCGATGCGGCGCTTCGAGAACCGCACCGAAAAAGGCTTCCGCATCACCGAAATCCGCCCCGGCAACTACGTTTTCCACGACGCCATGCAGGTCGCCCTGGGCACGTGCACGCTCCAGGACTGCGCCCT
>CBDUCD010000453.1:0-2480 GCA_965365535.1 uncultured Rhodothermales bacterium
GGGACGTGCCGCGGCACGTCCCTACGCCCCGAATGGTAGGACACATCGGATGAATGCAGCAGCGCGGCGCGGCAGGCGGCGCAGCGGGAGCGTCAGGGCGCGGCGGGGCGCGGGGCGCGCTTCCACGTGACCGCCATCCCCACGAGGCCGGCGGCGATGAGGACGAGCGAAATCACCTCGGCCTGCGTGAGCGAGAAGCCCAGCACGTCGAACACGTTGTTGACGCGGATCTGCTCGATGACGTAGCGCTCGGCGCCCGTGAAGACGAGGTAAAGCGAGAACAGCCAGCCCGCCCGGAAAGGGTGCTTGCGCAGCATCCACAGCACGCCGAACAGCGCTGCCGCCATCGCAAACTCGTACAGCATCGTCGGGTACACGCCCGTGGCCGTGGCGCACGAGGCGGCATCCATGCCGTCGCGCAGCATCGCCCGGCGCGTGTAGTCAATCACGTCAACGGGCGTCTGGCCCGGCCCCATCACGTTGCGCGGAAACGTCTCGCTCCACAGAAAACCGGGCAGCCAGGCCGGTTTCTGGGCGAGGTTCGAGCACACGCCCCAGTCGCCGTCGCCGGCGAGGTAGCAGCCGATGCGCCCGATGCCGTAGGCCAGCAGCAGGCCCGGCGCCACGGCATCCGCGACGGCGGCCACGCGCAGCCCGCGCGAACGCACGTAGTAGGCGATGCCCAGCCCGGCCACGATGAGTCCGCCGTAAAACGTGAGGCCGCCCGCCGAGAAAATCATCCCCAGCGGGTCGAGGGCGAACTCGCCCAGGTTTTCGAGGATGTGGAACAGCTTCGAGCCCGCCACGCCGCCCACGAGGGCGATAATGGTGATGGTGCCCGTGGCAAAGGCCGGGTCCACGCGCTCGGTGCGGACGGTTTTGCGGCCCCGGCTGTCCTTTTCGCGCACCTGGAAGGGGATGGCGGGCAGCACGCCCCGCGCGTGTTTGCGCGCCAGCTCGCGCCTGAGCAGCGCCGCCGCCACGATAAACGCGACGGCCACCATGGCCCCGAACGAGTAAAGTGGGATGGGCGAATGGATGCCGAAAAGGTCGAGCAGGACGTCGGTGAGGCGGGGGTACATGGCGGGCGCGGGGAAGGAATCGGGGAGGGGAGGGGTCAGCGCAGCCGCGCCGCGAGGTCGGCAAAAGGCACGCGGTGCTGCTCGCCCGTGGCCATGTTTTTGAGCTGCACGTGCGCCGCCGCCAGCTCGTCCTCGCCCACGATGGCGACGTGCGGCGCGCCCGACCGGTTGGCCTCGCGCATCTGCGCCTTTACCGAGCCGCCGCGCAGGTCGTAGCCCGCGCGCAGGCCCGCCTGCCGCAGCGCCAGCGCGGCGCCAAACGTCCAGCGCTGCGCCCTTTCGCCCACGGCGACGAGAAACACGTCGGGCGGCGGCAGCGCGGGCGGCAGGGTGCCGGCGGCGTCGAGGGCGAGGAAAAAGCGCTCCATGCCTGCCGCCACGCCCACGGCGGGCACGGGCGCGGCGCTGCCCAGCGCGGGCCCCAGTCCGTCGTAGCGGCCGCCGCCGCCCAGCGCGCTCTGCGCCCCCAGCGCGTCGGACTCCAGCTCGAACGTCGTCCGCCCGTAGTAGTCGAGGCCGCGCACCAGAAACGGGTCCTCGCTAAAGGCGATGCCCGCGTCGGCGAGCAGGCCTTTCACCTCGTCGTAGTGCGCCCGCGCCGCGTCCGACAGGAAATCCGTGATGCGGGGGGCGCCGTCGAGCAGGCGGCGTTCGCGGGTGTCTTTCGTGTCGAGAATGCGCAGGGGGTTGGTTTCCAGGCGGGCGCGGCTCGTCTCGGTCAGGTCGTTTTCGTAAGGTGCGAAATAGGCGCGGAGGGCGTCGCGGTAGCGCGGGCGCGTGTCGGCGTCGCCCAGCGTGTTGAGGCGCAGCCGCGCGTCGCCGATGCCGAAGGCGTCGCAGACGGCCATCAGAAACGCCATCGTCTCGGCGTCGGCGCGGGCGTCGGGGGTGCCGATGATTTCGCAGCCAAACTGGTGGAACTGCCGGAAGCGCCCTTTCTGCGGGCGCTCGGCGCGGAAGCACGGCCCGACGTAGAACAGCTTCTGCACGCCGCCGCGCTGGTCGAGGCGGTGTTCGAGAAAGGCGCGCATCACGGGCGCCGTCACCTCGGGACGCAGCACGTAGTGCGTGTCGCCCTTCTCGAAGGCAAACATCTCCTTCTGCACGATGTCCGTAGCGCCGCCCACCCCGCGCGCGATCAGTTCGACCCTTTCGAGGATGGGCGTGCGGATTTCTTCGAGGCCGAAGCGCGCCGCCACGCCGCGCACCGTCGCCTCCATCCACTGCCACGCCGCCGACGAGGCGATGGGGCTGCCGCCGCTGCTGTAGGCGTCGGGAAGCACGTCGAACGTGCCGGGAATGTGCTGAAACGTCGGGTTCACGGGCGGCAGGAATTGACGGCCCGCAAAATAGGGGAGGTTGGAGGGTGGAGGTTGGAGATTGGAGGGAATGCGGGCG
>CBDUCD010000454.1:0-2465 GCA_965365535.1 uncultured Rhodothermales bacterium
ACGCCAAAAACCCCGCCCCGGAAGCATCCGGGGCGGGGCCGCAGGGCGGGGCTGTTCCTGCGTCAGGGGGCGTCGAGGTAGAAGGTGTACCCGCCGCCGCCGCTGTAGGACTGCACTTTCCACAGGTAGTAGCCCGCGCTGCCCTGGTACGTCACGTCCTCGCTGGCCGACGATCCCTCGCCGCGCGCGACGGTCGCCCAGGCGCGGCCATTCCACTTGTACAGGTACAGGTCGAAGTCCGCCCCGGCGGGGCCGCGCAGCCACCCGCTGTGCCGGCCCGAGGGCGCGTAGTAGTAGGTGCCGCCCGGCTCGTAGGCCGCGGCGCCCGTGCCCGTGAGGCTGCCCGAGTACGCGGTGCAGAGGGTGCAGGGCGGTACGCCCCCGCCCCCCGGCGGTGGAGGCGTGCCGCCCGCGACGGTCTGGAGCAAGAGGTTGGGCGAGCCCGTGCGGATGCTGCTCAGCCGCCCCGGCGCGGCGCGGTCGAGAATCTCCGCGGCGACCGCTGCCGGCGAGGCGCCGGGCGACCCTTGCAGCACGAGGGCCGCCGCGCCCACCACGTGCGGCGTCGCCATGGACGTGCCCGAGATGGTGTTGGTGGCCGTGTTGGACGTGTACCACGCCGACGTGATGGACGAGCCGGGCGCGAACAGGTCGAGGCACGTGCCCCAGTTCGAGAACGACGAGCGGGCGTCGGTGGACGTGCTGCTGCCCACGGTGATGGCCTCGGCCACGCGGGCGGGCGAGCCGTTGCAGGCGTTCGCGTTTTCATTCCCCGCCGCCACGCCAAACGTGATGCCCGCCGCGATGGCGTTGCGGACGGCGTTGTCGAGGGCCGTCGAGGTGCCGCCGCCCAGGCTCATGTTGGCCACAGACGGCCCGCTGGCGTTGGCCCGCACCCAGTCCACCCCCGCGATGACGCCGCTCGTGGCGCCCGAGCCGTTGCAGTCGAGCACGCGCACGGCCACCAGGCCGACGCCTTTCGCCACGCCGTACGTCGTGCCGCCGACGGTTCCGGCCACGTGCGTGCCGTGCCCGTTGCAGTCCTCGCCATCGCCGCCGAGGGCGTCGAAACCGGCCTGCGCGCGCCCGCCAAACTCGCTGTGCGAGGTGCGGATGCCCGTATCAATGATGTACGCCGTCACGCCCGCGCCCGTGGCCGTGTAGGTGTACGTGCCGTCGAGCGGGCGGTCGGGCTGGTCGAGGCGGTCGAGGCCCCACGTGGCGCCCGTCTGCGTCGTCACGATGTGCATGTAGCGGTCGGGTTCGACGTAGGCCACGTCGGGGTTGCGGCGGAGGGCGGCAAGGGCGTCGGCGTCGAGGCGGGCGGCAAAGCCTTCGAGGGCGTGCCCGTACGTACGGACGAGCTGGCCGCCCACCTGCTGCACGAGTGCCCGCGACTCCATTTCGAGCGCCCGCGCCGTTTTGCCCGAGCCGGGCCGGTACACCACGATAAACTGCCCCGCGATAACGTCGCCCGCGTCCGCCGAGGGGGCGGCGAGGGGCGCCTCGGGGCGCGCGTTCGGGTCGTTGGGGTCGTCGCCGGGCACGCGCTGGAGGCGCACCGTCTCGTCGTTTTTGCCGCTCGCGGGCGCGTCGTCGGTAAAGGTGTCGTCGGCGCACGCCGGCAACAGCAGCGCGGCCACGAGGAGGCCGGAGTACAGAGCAGCACGCATAAGCGGTTGGGAATAGAAAAGATGGATGGAACCCTGACCCTTTTAGGATTACGCGCGGATGTGGAGAATTAGGGAAGGGCGCGAAAAAAAAGCGGGCCACCTGCCCTGCCGCGCGGGCGGAGGCCACGCCCTGCCCGCGGGGCCGCCGCCGTATCTTGCCCGTCACGACCTCTTGCCGATGCCGTCCCTTTCCGATCCTCCTGCCCCTTCTGCCTCCAGCGAGCAAGACCGGGCGCTCGTCCAGCGCGCGCTATCCGGCGACCAGGCCGCCTACGAGCGCCTCGTCCACAAGTACCAGCGGGCGCTCTACTTCCACGTGCTCCACCTGGTGCGCAAGCGCGACGAGGTGGACGACCTCGTCCAGGAGTGCTTTATCAAAGCCTTTGCCGCCCTCGAATCGTACGCGCCGCAGTACGCCTTTTCGACGTGGCTCTACAAGATCGCCTCCAACCACGCCATTGATTACCTGCGCAAGCGGCGCCTGCAAACCGTTTCTATCGACAAGCCGGTGCAGACGCGCGAGGGCGAGATGCAGGTGGAACTGCCCGACGCCACGTACCGCCCCGACCGCCACATCGTCGAAGACCAGCGGCGGACGCTGATTCAGGAGGCCATAGACAACCTGCCCGAGAAGTACTACCGCGTGATCGTGATGCGGCACCAGCAGGAAATGTCGTACGAGGACATCGCGCAGGCCCTCGACCTGCCGCTGGGCACCGTGAAAGCGCACATCTTCCGCGCCCGCGAGATGCTCAACAAGTTTCTCCGCGACAAGCGGGAGAGCCTGTAGGG
>CBDUCD010000455.1:0-2464 GCA_965365535.1 uncultured Rhodothermales bacterium
ACCTCCTGCCCGCCGGGCCGCCGCATCCGCCGTTTGCTGCCCCAGTCGGCGCGCAGCGCCATTTCGACTTCGGGCATGTCGGCCAGGAGAGGGGCAAGGGGGTAGGGCGTGGCCTCGTACTGCGGCACGTCCAGCGTGTCGGCAGAAGCCAGCATCAGCAGCCTCTCGCCGCCCGCGTGAAAGCGGTCGAAGCTGGTCTCGTCGCGGATGTAGAGCACGGCCAGAAACGCGCACGCCAGCCCGAGGGCCAGGCCGGTCGCGTTCAGCAACGCGTACCCCTTTTCGCGGCGCAGGTGGCGCAGGGCGGTTTTGACGTAGTGGCGGAGCATGGTTCGTGGTGCGTGTTGCGTGGAGTCAGCAGCGGGTGGTGGTTTGTATTGCGTATTGCGTATTGCGTATTGCGTGTTGCGTGTTGCGTATGGAGAATGGTCAATGACAAATGACAAATGACGAATGACAAACCTCCAACCTCCAACCTCTACTTTTCCTCTTTACGCAATACGCAGCGAGCGAAGCGAGCGGAATACGCAATACGCAATACGCAACACGCCCCCCCTACACCTGCGCGACGAAGTGCTCGCCCACCACGCGCCCGTCGAACAGGTTGATGATGCGGTGCGCGTGGTCGGCGTCGGCGGCGGAGTGGGTCACCATGACGACGGTCGTGCCGGCGGCGTTGAGTTCGGCCAGCAGCGCCATCACGGCGCTGCCGTTGGCCGAGTCGAGGTTGCCCGTCGGCTCGTCGGCCAGAATCAGCGGCGGGCTGGCCACCACGGCGCGCGCAATGGCGACGCGCTGCTGCTGCCCGCCCGAAAGCTGCTGCGGGAAGTGCCCGCGCCGGTGCGCCATGCCCACGCGGTCGAGGGCCGCCTCCGTGCGCTGCCGCCGCTCGGCGCCGCTCACGTCGAGGTAGAGCAGGGGCAGCTCGACGTTTTCGTACACCGTCAGGTCGTCAATCAGGTTGAACGACTGGAACACGAAGCCGATGCGCCCGCGCCGCAGCCGGGCCCGGGCACCTTCGCCCGCCCGTGCCACGTCCTCGCCGTCGAAGAAATAGTGCCCGCCGTCGGGCGCGTCGAGCATCCCGAGCAGGTTGAGCAGCGTGGACTTGCCGCAGCCGCTGGCGCCCATGATGGCCACAAAGGCGCCCTTTTCGATTTCGAGCGACACGTTGCGCAGCGCCGTCGTCTCGACCTCGGTCGTGCGGTAGGTTTTGGACAGGTTCTCGGTGCGGATAAGGCTTGTCATTGGTCGTTGGTCAAGGGTCATTGGAGGTTGGTCATTCGTCATTTGTCATTGGAGGTGACATCGAACGACGAGTGACAAATGACTACTTCAGCACCAGCCGGTCGGCGTTGCCAAAGGCTTCGTAGGACGAGACGACGACGCGGTCGCCGGCGCGCAGGCCGTCGAGCACCTCGAAGGCGAGGGGGTTCTGGCGGCCCAGCGTGATGGACTGCCGGACGGCCTCGCCGCCTTCGACGCGGTACACCCACTGGCCGCCCGTGGTCGTGAAAAAGCCACCGCGCGCGAGCAGGAGGGCCTTTTCGGCGTCGCCCAGCTCCAGGCGCAGGCGCAGCGACTGGCCGCGCCTGAGGTCGGCGGGCACGCGGTCGCCAAAGGCCAGGTCCACCTCGAAGCGCCCGTTGCGGATTTCGGGGTACACCTTGCGCACCGTCAGCGCGTAGGCCACGCCCTGCACGTCGGCCAGGGCGGGCTGCCCCACGGCCACGCGCGCCACGTAATGCTCGTCAATGGGCACGCGCACGCGGTAGCGCCCCAGCACGTCAATCTGGCCC
Organism: uncultured Rhodothermales bacterium; assembly: GCA_965365535.1. Classification (GTDB taxonomy): domain Bacteria; phylum Bacteroidota; class Rhodothermia; order Rhodothermales; family BA12; genus CBDUCD01. The sequence goes on from CBDUCD010000455.1 coordinate 1,800, forward strand.
AGCCGGGCGCCCGGGCCTTTGAGCTCGCCCACCTCGGCGTCGAGGGCCGTCAGCTGGCCGTCCACGGGCGCCCGCACCACGAGGTTGTCCATCGTCGCTTCGAGCAGGGACAGGTTGCGGTCGAGGCGCCCCATGGACGCCTCCATCTGCTGCAACTGGACGGTCCGGCTGAGCGAGTCCTGACGGTGGCTCTGGAGCGTGAGCGCGCGGCGGCGGCGCAGGTACGCCGCCTCGTCCACCGCAGCCTGGTACTCTTTCTCCGACACGTTGCCCTGCGCGAAAAGCTGCGCCAGGCGGGCCTCCTCGCGCTCCAGGCGCCCCAGGTTGTAGTCGAGTTCGGTAAGCTGCTGCGCCAGGTTGAGGGCGTTCTGGTCGAGGGCGAGCCGCGTCGTGCGGATGTTATAGACCTGCTCGGTGATCTGCGCCTCGCTCGACATCGTCTGGAGCGCCAGGTTGTCGTTTTTGAGCACGAGCAGGGCGTCGCCGGCCCGCACCTCGGCGCCCTCATCCACGAGCCGCTGCTGCACCTGCCCGCCCACGACGGCGTCGAGGTAGATGGAGCGCTCGGGCTGGATGGTGCCCGTGACGGCGATGTATTCCTGGAACGCGCCCTCGGCCACGGTGGCGATGGTGAGGCGGTCGGCCTCGACGCGCAGCCGCCGCCC
>CBDUCD010000456.1:0-2462 GCA_965365535.1 uncultured Rhodothermales bacterium
CTACCGCAGCATCTCGCCGGGAAACACCACCAGGCTTTCGTTGCCATTTTTGCCCACGGCGGCGACGCCAAAGAAATAATCGTCTATGACGACGTTTTCGAGCGTCGCGCGCGTTGCCTTCCCCACCCAGCGGCGATGCTGCCACTGCGGCGCCGTCGTGTCGCGCCAGAGGACGACGTAGCCCGCCAGGTCGGGGCTTTCGACGGGCGTCCATTCAAGCGTCGTGGACGCGCTTACCGCCCCGCCGATGCGTACCGTATCCGGCGCGGGCGGTGCCCACGCGAGGGCGGCCAGCGTCACGGCGTTGATGCCCGTCAGCCGGGCGGCGTAGGCGAAGTTGACGCCCTCGACCACGTCGCCGTACTGGATGCCGTCTTCCACGCGCACGTCCTGGTGCTGGCGGTTGTAATTCTCGCGGCTTTCCATGATGCGCACGCCCGCAAAGCCCGCGTCGTTAAAGGGCCGGTGGTGGCCGCCGCGCCCGAAGCGGTCGAGCCGGTAAATCATGCGCGCTTCGAGCGTGGGGAAGTAGAGATCGGCCATGCGCTCGACGTAGCGGGCGAGCTGGCGGCTGGGCCCGTCCACCTCGCCACCCGTGAAGCGCCGCGCCTGCCGCTGCCGCTCGGTCTCGGTGGCCGCCGTCGGCTCCGAGAACACGCGGAACGTCAGGTTGTCCTCCAGCCCCGTGATGCCCGTCGTGTTGCCGATCATGTCGTTGTTGAGCACGCCGGTAATTTTCCAGCCCTCCGCCAGCGCCTTTTGCGCCAGGTGCTGCCCGCCAAAGAGCCCCTGCTCCTCGCCCGAGAGGCCCGCGTACACGATGGACTGGCCAAAGGGGTACTTCGTCAGCACGCGCGCCGCTTCGAGTACGCCCGCCATGCCCGAGGCGTTGTCGTTCGCGCCCGGCGCGTCCGTCGTGGCATCCGTCGCGCTGGACGCCCGCGAGTCAATGTCGCCCGACATGACGACGTAGTGGTCGGGGTGCGTCGTGCCGCGCTGGACGGCGACGACGTTCACGATCCACACGTCGCGCGGGATGCGGCTGCCGGCGCTGGCAGGCACGAGGGTGCGCTGCTCAGACACCTCGAGGCAGCCGCCGCAGTCCGCGCTGATGCTGTCGAAGGCGGCGCGAATCCAGCGGCGGGCCGCCCCGATGCCGCGCGTCGTGCTCGTGGTGTCGGACAGCGTGTTGCGCGTGCCAAAGCCCGCGAGCCGGCGCACGTCCTTTTCGATGCGGGCGGCGCTGGGCGCCCCGGCAATCTCGTAGAGGCGCGCGTCGAGGGCCGGCGGCGCCGTCTGGGCGCGGACGGGCGTGACGATAGCGGCGGGCGTAACGATGGTGAAGAAGACGCACGTTAGCAGGGCAGAAATGAACCTCATCGGGGCGCAGCGGATTTAGTCACGGGAAAGGCGGAAGCACTACTGTAGGTCGCCGCCTAATTTACACGTTCATCTACCCTACCCCCTCGGCATGGCCGAACCTCTCGTCGCCTCCAACCCCGCGCAGCGCTTGGGCGCCGCCGATTTCTACTACTGGAACCAGGGCCAGCACGGCCAGGCCTACAACCTGCTGGGCGCCCACCCCGACGAGGGCGGCACCCACTTCGCCGTCTGGGCGCCGTACGCCGACTACGTGGCCGTCGTGGGCGACTTCAACGGCTGGAACCCCGGCGCGCACCCGCTCCATCGCCGCGACGCCGGCCTGTGGGAAGGCTACGTCGAGGGCGCCGCACCCGGCGAGCGCTACAAATTCCGCATCGGCTCGCCCGCCTTCCAGGGCGACAAGACCGACCCGTTCGCGTACGCGATGGAGGCGCCGCACCCCAGCGGCAACCCCATCGAAGGCATGTCCGCCATCATCACCGACCTGGACGATTTCACGTGGTCGGACGCCGGCTGGATGGCGGCGCGCGAAGGGCCGGCGGGGCTGAACAAGCCCGTCGCCATCTACGAAGTCCACCTGGGCTCGTGGATGCGCAAGGCCGACGGCTACTCGCCCTCGTTCCGCGAAATCGCCCGGCCCCTTGCCGACCACGTCGAAGGGCTGGGCTTCACGCACGTCGAACTGCTCCCCGTGATGGAGCACCCGTACTACGGCTCGTGGGGCTACCAGGTGGCGGGCTACTACGCGACGACGTTCCGCTACGGCTCGCCGCGCGACCTGATGTACCTCATAGACTACCTGCACAGTCGGGGCATCGGCGTCATTCTGGACTGGGTGCCGGCGCACTTTGCGATGGACCCGCAGGCGCTGGGATTCTTCGACGGCTCGCCGCTTTTCGAGTACGGCGACCCACGGATGCGCACGCACCCCGACTGGGGCACGTACGTGTTCGACTACGGCAAGCCCGGCGTGCGCAACTTCCTCGTCTCGAATGCCCTGTTCTGGTTCGACAAGTTCCACATTGACGGGCTGCGCTTCGACGCCGTCGCCTCGATGCTCTACCGCGACTATTCGCGCG
>CBDUCD010000457.1:0-2444 GCA_965365535.1 uncultured Rhodothermales bacterium
GGTGATCGGGCGCGAGGCCCGCGTACACGTAGCCGTCCTGAAATGGCCCCAGCGCCCGCACGACGATTTCGGCGCCCAGGTGGACGGCAAAGTCCGCGTCGGGGCCGGGCAGCCCGGTGGCAGCGTACGCCTGGCCAAAACCACTGCCAAACGCGGCAATGGCAGGCGCGGCGGCGGGCTGCTGGTGCGCCTGCATCCACAGGTGGGCGGCGAGGTGGGCGGTGTCCTGGAAAGGCTGCCCGAAATGCGCCATCTCCCAGTCGATAATCCACGGGTTTTGCGGGCCGACGAGAACCGAGCGCGGCCACAGATCGCCCATGACGAGGCAGCGCCCCGGGCCGAGCAGGCGGCGCCCCAGCCCCTCGGCTCGGTCGCCCAGCGCCGCCGCGTCCGCCACGCCTGCCCGCGCGAGGGACGCGCCCACCGACCCGTACTGCACGCGCTGCCGCGTCTCCTGGATGTCGCGGTTGTCGAAACGGGCGGCGATTGCGGCGTCGCCCGCCGTGGTGCGGTGGAGGCGGCCCAGCCACGCGCCCACCCGCGCCCCCAGCCCCGCGGCGGCATCGGGCGATGCGCCCGGCAGCCACGCGTCGAGGGCGGGCAGGTCGCCGGCGTCCTCCATCACGAGCACGTGCGCGGCGGCGTCGAAGTCGAATAGGCGCGGCACGCGGACGGCGGCGTCGGGACGTGCCGCCGCGAACTCCAGCGCCCGCGCCTCGATCTCGATGCGGAACGGACTCAGCGCCATCGTCCCCACGCGGGCCGGCGCGTGCTTGACGACGAGGGGCGCCGGGCGGCCCGCGACGCGCCACACGTCGTTGAGCAGGCCCCCCGCGAGCCGGACGGGCGGGCCGGCGGGCCGGAAAAGTGGCAGCCGCCGGGCCAGGTGCGCGAGCACGTCGGCGCCCGTCACGAAAAGCGGAAAAGCTGGTTGGCGAAGGGCACGGGCCGCGCCCCGCGCAAAAACGCCGCCACGAGGCCCGCGAGCGCCGCGCGCGAAGCCACGAGCGAGGCGGCCAACTCGGCCTCGCCCGCCGGCGGCGGCGCCCCGGGCGCCGAGTGCTTGTGGCCCACCACGACGCCGACGGTCGGGATTTCCAGCTCGTTGGCCAGCACCACCTCGGGCGCCAGCGTCATCGCGTTTACCTGCGCGCCCGCCCGTTGCCAGTACGCGTTCTCGGCGCGCGTCTTGGTGCGCGGCCCGCCCACGTACGCGAACACGACGGCGGGGCCGAGGGGCGTGCCGGCCTGCTGCGCCATCGCCCCCACCTGCGCCGCGAGCGCCCCTGAAAACAGCCCTTCTTCGAGCACCAGGTGCCCGTGCCCCGCCGATGGAAGGGTGAAAACGGTACACGCCGAGCCGTCGGGCAGGCGGTTGTCGGGCATGAGCAGGTCAGAAAGCGGGAGCGGCTGGAACAGGGGAATTGCCGGGTCGAGCACGCCCACGGACGACGTGACGAGCAGGGCGCCCACGCCTTTCTGGCGCAGCGCCCACGCCTGGGCGCGGTAGGGAATCTGGTGGGGCAGCAGGCGGTGCGGCTGCTCGTGGCGGAAGCGCACGTACGCCCGCCGCCCCGCCCCCTCGACGCGGTGCAGCATGACGGGCCCCGCCGGCGTGTCCACCTTTTCGGGCACAAGGGCGAGGCCGGGCAAATCGCCCTCGTGGAAGGCGCTGCCCAGAATGGCGGCCACGGCGTCAGCCATCGGCCACCGCCCGGCCCTCGAGGACCGTCTGCCAGAAGGCCGCCTCGTCGCCCACGCCCGTCGCCGGGTCGGCCACGAACGCCTCGGTCGTGGGGTACGTCGTCAGCACGCCGCCCGCGAGGTGGCCCATCGTGTCGCCCACGACGAGGGCTTCCTTGAGGTCGTGCGTCACGAAAACCGTGGTGATGTGGTGGGCGTGGACGGTGCGCTTGAACAGGCGCTGCATGGCCGCCCGCGTCTCGACGTCGAGTTTGCCGAAGGGCTCGTCGAGCAGGAGCACGGCGGGTTCGATAATGGCGGCGCGCCCGAAGGCGACGCGCTGCTGCTGCCCGCCCGAAAGCTGGTGCGGCGCCTTGCGGGCGTGCGCCTCGACGCCCAGGTCGGCCAGCATTTTCTCGACGCGGCGGGCGAGGTCGGCTTTCGCGACGCCGCGCAGGCGCAGCCCGAAGGCCACGTTCTCGAACACGTCGAGGTGCGGAAACAGCAGCGGCTCCTGGTTGAGATAGACCATGCCGCGCTTTTCGGGCGGCACGCCGTCGAGGGGTTTGCCGCCCAGCACGATGCGCCCGCGGTCGGCGGTTTCCAGCCCGGCGAGGATTTTGAGCAGCGTCGTCTTGCCGCCGCCCGAGCGGCCCAGCACGGCCAGCGTCTCGCCCCGCGCCACCGACAGCGCCACGCCGCGCAGCACGGGCTCGGCGCCAAAGCGTTTGTGGAGGTCGTGAACCGCGAGCAGCACGGGC
>CBDUCD010000458.1:0-2442 GCA_965365535.1 uncultured Rhodothermales bacterium
GTCGGGCGTTCCCAGCACGGTCACGTCCACGTCGCGCGTGAGGCGGGGTTCTCCGTAGAGCAGCACGGCTTGTCCCCCGATGATCATGTAGCGGATGCCCGCTGTGGCAAGCGCCTGGCCCAGTTCAGCGAGGAGTTGTTCGAACATTGAGAAGGCGCGCAAGGTGGATGTCGTGCTCGATACCCGCCAGCGGATCGTCCCCGGGTATTACGTCCAGACGGCGTGCCTGCCTGTACATGGCCTCGTACAGCCGCATGTTCTGCGCGTGGCTGACGGCGCGCGTGCGGTGCTGCTGGCGCTCGAAAGCAATCAGGAGGGCGGCGTTGCGGACCATGGCGGGCGTGTTTGGACGTAGGTACGTACCGGAGGGCCGCAGGGCAGTTTCAGCCCCGCGCCAGCCGGGCGTCGAGGCGGGCGCGGACGGCGGGCCACTCGGCGGCGAGGATGCTGTAGTACACGGTGTCGCGCACGCGGCCCGTGGCCGTCACCATGTGGTGGCGCAAAAGCCCTTCGAACTGCGCGCCCAGCTTTTCGATGGCCCGCCGCGAAGCCGTGTTGAGGGCGTCGGTTTTGAGCTCGACGCGCCCGCAGCCCATCGCCTCGAAGGCGTGCCCGAGCATCAGCCTTTTGGCCTCGGTGTTGACGGCCGTCCGCTGCCACCGCCGCCCAATCCACGTCCACCCGATCTCGACGCGGCGGTGCTGCGCGGCCATGTTGCCGAAGCGCGTCGTGCCCACCACCGCGCCCGTCGCCTTCTCGATGGTGGCAAAGGGCAGCGCGTGGCCGGCAGCCCGGTCGGCGAGGGCGGCTTCGACGTAGCGCCGCATGTCGGCGGGCGTGGCGACGTGGCTGGTCGTCCACCGCCACAGTTCGGCGTCGAGGCCGACGGCGCAGAGGGCGTCCACGTGGCCGAGGCCGAGGGGTTCGAGGCGCACCCACCGGCCTTCGAGCAGGACGGGCGTGTGGAAGGGGTCGGCGGCCATCACGCGCGCGTCTGGCCGTCGCCGTAAACGACGAACTTGCGCGTCGTGAGGGCTTCCAGCCCCATCGGGCCGTACGCGTGCAGCTTGGTCGTCGAGATGCCGATTTCGGCGCCCAGCCCGAGTTCGCCGCCATCGGAAAAGCGCGACGACGCGTTCACCATCACGACGGAGGCGTCCACCTCGCGCACCCAGCGGCGGGCGTTTTCGAGCGTGTTGGTGCAGATGACCTCGGTGTGCATCGAACCGTAGCGCGCGACGTGCGCGAGGGCGGCGTCCAGCCCGGGCACGACGCGCACGGCGAGGATGAGGTCGAGGAATTCGGCGCCGTAATCGTCCTCGGCTGCTGCTCGGGCGGCGGGCACGCGCGCCTGCGTGGCCGCGTCGCCGCGCAGCTCGACGCCTTTTTCCGTCAGCACGGCGGCGGCGCGGGGCAGAAAGGCATCGGCGACGGCTTCGTGGACGAGCAGGGTTTCGAGGGCGTTGCACACGCCGGGCCGCGACGTTTTGCCATCGACGAGCAGCGCCAGCGCCTTTTCGAAGTCGGCGCTGTCGTCCACGAACAGGTGGCAGACGCCTTTGTAATGCCGGATGACGGGGATGCGGCTGTGCTCGTCCACGAAACGAATGAGTCCCTCGCCGCCGCGCGGGATGACGAGGTCAATGTCGCCGCTCAGGCGCAGCAGTTCGGGCAGCGCCGCCCGATCCGTCGTGGGCACGAACGTGATGGCGGCGGTGGGCAGGCCGACCCCTTCGAGGCCGGCGTGCAGCGCCGCCACGACGGCCCGGTTGGACGCGAACGCCTCGCTGCCGCCCCGCAGAATGGTGGCGTTGCCCGCCTTGAGGCACAGCCCGGCGGCGTCGCTGGTGACGTTGGGGCGGGCTTCGTAGATGATGGCGATGACGCCGAGGGGCACGCGCATCTGGCCCACCTCCAGCCCGTTGGGGCGCGTCCACTGCGCGGCCATCTCGCCTACGGGGTCGGGCAGCGCGGCCACGTCGCGGAGGGCGCGGGCCATCTTTTCGAGGCGCTCGGGCGAAAGCGCGAGGCGGTCTTGCAAGGCCGGGGCGAGTCCGTCCCGGACGGCCCGCTGCATGTCGTCGGCATTGGCGGCGAGAATGCTGCCTTCGTGCGCGGCGAGGGCGTCGGCGAGGGCGTGGAGGGCGGCGTTGCGCTGCGCCGTCGTGGTGCGCGCCAGCACGCGCGACGCCTCGCGGGCGGCGCGGGCGAGGGGCGCGAGGGAAACGTCGGCGGATTCAGGAGGGGGCATCGGGGCAGCGGGGTCGGTGGCCGGCAAAATAGTACCGACCTCGCGGGGCCGGGCGCGAGGGCGGACGGGACGCGGGCGCGTGGGGCGCGGACAGACAGGGCGCGGGCGCAAGGGGCGCGGGTGCACGGGGCGAGGGCGGACAGGGCGCGGGCGCAATGAATTGCGCCCCTACGGGCATTTCGCAATTCCCA
>CBDUCD010000459.1:0-2442 GCA_965365535.1 uncultured Rhodothermales bacterium
CGATGATGGCGACTTTCTTGGAGCGGATAATCGCCGGATTGGCGGTGTAGTGGACGTTCATGGTTGGTAGTGGGTTGACGCCCGCTGCGCGGGCTCGTGGTGGGTTGGGTTCGAGGAGAGGGCCGGGGTGAATGGGTTTGTTAGCTGGTTGATGGCTGGGTTGGTTGCTCGAAACGCCCCACCTGTCATTGCGAGGCCCCGCAGGGGCCGTGGCAATCCCGTCGCCCTGGCTTTGCCCAACGAGATTGCCACGCTCCCGATGGTCGCTCGCAATGACACCCCCTTTCAAACGCCTCCGACCGACTACCTCCTACCAACAACCAGCGAGCGCAGCGAGCGGAACCACCAGCCAACCTCCAAGCAGCCCTACCCCCCGTAAATCAGCGCCCGCCGCATCGCCACGCGGCCCGACCGGGCCACGTCGGTGATGCCGAAGCGCGTCATCTGGGCAACGAACGAGTTGATCTTGGTGGACGGGCCGGCGAGTTCGACCATCATCGCGTCCGGCGTCACGTCCACGACCGTTCCTTTGTAGATGGCGATGAGGTCCATCAGCTCGGCGCGGTTTTCGGGCGCGTAGCCCACGCGCACCAGGCACAGCTCGCGCTCGACGTGCTCGGCCTCGGTCAGGTCTTCCACTTCGAGCACGTCCACGAGCGCGCCCAGTTGGGCCAGCGTCTGCTCGACCTGGCGCGTGGTGCCACTCGTCGTAATCGTCATGCGCGAAACAGAGGCGTCGTCGGTGGGGCTGACGGTCACGGCGTCGAGGTTGAAGCCGCGCGCCGAGAACAGATTCGCCACGCGGTTGAGCGCGCCGATGTGGTTTTCGAGGCGGACGGCGAGGATGCAGCGGCGCGGCGCGGGCGCCTCGCCCGGCTCGACGGCCTCGCCGGCGGCCCGCTTGCGGAAAACCTGCTGGGGGGTGAGGGTGGGGGTCGTCATGGGTCAGTAGTCACTGGTCATTGGGTTATGGGGGCGGGAAGCTGGCTTTGCCTTGCGAATGACAAACGACCAACCTCCAATGACTTCAATCGAACCGGTAGCGCCGCACGATCATGTCGCCCGTGGCGGCGCCGGCGGGCACCATCGGAAACACCATCTCCTCCTGCGGGACGACGAACTCGACCAGCGTCGGGCCGTCGTGCGCGAACATCCACGCAATGGCTTCGCGGGCGCTTTCGGGCGTGTCGGCGCGGCGGGCAGGCACGCGGTAGGCCCCGGCCAGCGCCACGAAATCCGGGTTGAGGTCGGTCAGGTCGGTGTGGCTGAAGCGGTTTTCGTGGAACAGCTCCTGCCACTGCCGCACCATGCCCAGAAACGAGTTGTTGATGATGCAGAAGCGCACGGGCAGGCGGTAGCGCGCGGCCACGGCCAGTTCCTGGGCGTTCATCACGAAGCCGCCATCGCCCGAGAGCGAAATGACGGGCACGTTGTGGCCCTTCAGCCCGAAGGCCGCGCCGATGGCGGCAGGCACCGAGAAACCCATCGTGCCCAGCCCGCCGCTCGTGATGTGGCCGCGCGGACGAACGTGGCAAAAGTGCTGCGCCGCCCACATCTGGTGCTGCCCCACGTCGGTCACGAGCACGGCCTCGCCGCCTGTTTTTTCGCGCAGCATCTCGATCACGCCCTGGGGACGCAGCGCGCCGTCCTTCTGGTACTGCAACGGGCATTCTTCACGCCACGCCGCGATCTGCCCCCGCCACGCCTCGGTGTCTTTGGGTTCGACAAGGGGCAGAAGCTGCGTCAGCACCTGTTTCACGTCGCCCAGGATGGGGCACTCGACGGGCACGTTTTTGTGCAGGCACGCCGGGTCAATGTCGATGTGGATCACGCGGGCGTGCGGCGCCCAGGCGTCAATCTTGCCCGTTACGCGGTCGTCGAAGCGCGCGCCGACGGCGATGAGGAGGTCGGCGTTCTGGACGGCCATGTTGGCGTACCACGTGCCGTGCATCCCCAGCATCCCCAGCGACAGCGCGTCATTTTCGGGAAAAGCCCCCAGCCCGTGCAGCGTCGAGGTGACGGGGATGCCCGTTTTGCGCGCAAACGCCGTGACCTCTTCGGCGGCCCCGGAAGCGATGGCGCCGCCGCCCACGTAGATCAGCGGTTTCTTGGATTCGGCGATCATCTCGGCGGCCACCCGTACCACGTCCGCGTCGCCGCCGCCCACGTAGCGGTAGCCGCGCACGGTGGGTGCTTCGGGGTAGTGGAACGGCGCCGTCTGCGCCAGCACGTCCTTGGGAATGTCCACCACGACGGGGCCGGGCCGCCCCGTCTGCGCAATGTGGTAGGCGGATTTTATGGTCGCCGCCAGTTCGTCCACCTTCCGCACCTGGAACGAATGCTTGGTGATAGAGCGCGTCACGCCGATGATGTCCGTCTCCTGAAACGCGTCGTTGCCGATGAGTTTGGAGGGCACCTGCCCGGTAAAGACGACGAGCGGAA
>CBDUCD010000460.1:0-2424 GCA_965365535.1 uncultured Rhodothermales bacterium
TGTCGTAGATGGCCAGCAGCGCCTGGAGCGTCGTGCGGATGTCGTTGAACTGGATTTCCTGGGCGTGCAGGCTGCGCCCACTCGTCTGGATGTGGTACTTGAGCTTCTGGCTGCGCTCACTCGCGCCGTAGCGGTCGCGCATCGCCACGCTCCAGATGCGCCGCGCCACGCGCCCGAGCACGGTGTACTCGGCGTCCATGCCGTTCGAGAAGAAAAACGACAGGTTGGGCGCAAAGCTGTCGATGTCGAGGCCCCGGCCCAGGTAGTACTCGACGTACGTGAAGCCGTTGGCAAGCGTAAAGGCAAGCTGCGTGATGGGATTCGCGCCCGCCTCGGCAATGTGGTAGCCCGAAATCGAAACCGAGTAGTAGTTTTTGACGCCCCGCTCGACAAACGTCTGCTGGATGTCGCCCATCAGGCGGAGGGCGAAGTCGGTCGAGAAGATGCACGTGTTCTGCGCCTGGTCCTCTTTGAGAATGTCGGCCTGGACGGTTCCGCGCACCTTTTCGAGCGTCTCGGCCGCGAGGGCGTCGTAGCGGTCGGCATCGAGCAGGCCCCAGTCCACCAGGTCGCGGCCCGTGGCGCCCAGCAGGCCCAGCCCCGAGCCGTCGTGGCCGGGCGGCAGATCGCGTTCGAGGCCCCCTGCGCCCCAGGGCGTGTAGCGCGGGCGATGGGCGCCGAGGTGCGCGTCGAGCGCCTTTTCCACCTCATCCCACTGCCCCTCCTCGCGCAGCCATTTTTCCACCTGCTGGTCAATGGCGGTGCCTAGAAACATGGCCAGCAGCATGGGCGCCGGCCCGTTGATGGTCATCGAAACCGACGTGGTGGGCGCCGACAGGTCGAAGCCCGAGTAGAGCTTTTTCATGTCGTCGAGCGTGCAGATGGACACGCCGGCGTTGCCCACCTTGCCCCAGATGTCGGGGCGAGGGTCGGGGTCGAAGCCGTACAGCGTGACCGAGTCGAAGGCCGTCGAAAGGCGCGCGGCGGGCTGGCCCTGGCTGACGAGGTGGAACCGCCGGTTGGTGCGCTCGGGGGCGCCTTCGCCCGCGAACATGCGCGTGGGGTCTTCGCCCGCCCGCTTGAAGGGAAACACGCCCGCCGTAAAGGGGAAGTAGCCCGGCAGGTTTTCGAGCAGGGCAAAGCGCAGCTTTTCGGCGGGGTCGGTGGTGCGCGGCAGGGCCACGCGGGGCACGCGGGTGCCCGAAAGCGTCGTGCGGAAAAGCGGCACGTGGTGGTCGCGCCCGCGCACCGTATAGGTGAAATCGTCGGCGCGGTAGCGGGCGGCGACCTCGTCCCAGCCATCGAGAATGCGGCGGGCGCGGTGGTCGAGTTTTTGCCACCAGTAGGCGGCCATCTCGCGCAGCCGCGGTTCGAGGGTTTCGCGGTCGTCGGGGTTCCAGTCGGCAACCTGGGCGGCGGCGCCCACGGCCTGCCCCCACTTGCGGGCCGTTTCGACCTGCGCCTCGGCCCACGCCCGGTACGCGCGGGCGCCCTCGGCAATGTCGGCGAGGTAGCGCTGGCGGCGCGGCGGGATGGTGGACGCGACGTCGAGCCCATCGTGCAAATCGGGCGCCTCGAACGAGGACGTGCGGCGGAAGCCCGTCTTCTCGCCCAGCCTTTCGAGCAGATCGAGGTAGAGCGCCGTCACGCCGGGGTCGTTGAAGCGTGAGGCCATCGTGGGAAAAACGGGCATCGCGTCGGGCGACAGGCTGAAGGCGGCGCGGTTGCGCTGCATCTGCTTGCGCACGTCGCGCAGGGCGTCTTCGGAGCCGCGCTTCTCGAACTTGTTGAGGGCCACGAGGTCGGCGGCGTCGAGCATCCCGATCTTTTCGAGCTGCGTCGGCGCCCCGAAATCCTGCGTCATCACGTAAAGCGACACGTCCACCCATTCCACGAGTTCGGTGTCGCTCTGCCCGATGCCCGCCGTCTCGACGAGGATGAGGCCGAAGCCGGCGGCGCGGCACACGCCGATGGCCTCGCCAAGCGCCTTCGACGTGGCGCGGTGCGCCTGCCGCGTGGCAAACGAGCGCATATAGACGCGCGGCGCGAACGACCCGTACAGGCTGTTCATGCGGATACGGTCGCCCAAAAGCGCCCCGCCCGTGCGCTGCCGCGTGGGATCGACCGACAGGACGGCGACGGTGAGGTCGTCGAAGTCGGTCAGAAAGCGCCGCACCAGTTCGTCCGTCAGCGTCGATTTGCCCGCGCCGCCCGTGCCCGTAATGCCGACGACGGGGGCGGAGAAGTTCGCGGTTGGAGATTGGCGGTTGGAGGCGGGCAGTTGGAGGCTGGCGGGCGCGAAGGGGGCGCCGTCGCCTGCCGCGCGCGGCACGGCGGCGCCCTGCGCATCGACCTCGACCCTTTCGCCCCCGCCCTGCCCCTGCTCGACGCGAGTGAGTTCATTTGCAATAACAGACGATTTGA
>CBDUCD010000461.1:0-2418 GCA_965365535.1 uncultured Rhodothermales bacterium
CGCGGGAGCCCCCTCAAGGGGGCGGTTGAAGGGGCTGCGTAACTCCATTTGGAGATGAAAACGCGCCCGGGGCTTTTTCGGAAGCTCCGGGCGCGCTGCATCGGGGCGGGGTGCCCGGTGCTTTCGTCAAAACGATTGGTGAATGCGGCCTATCTTGATGGGAGTCCTTTCCGCGACGATTTTTCGGCCCCATGCGCACCCCTTTCCGCTACGTCGGCGCTGCCCTTTGCGCGGCGCTTTTGCTGCTCGCGCCTGCCGCCCCAGCGCAGCCTGCCCTCGCCCCGAACGGTGTGACGCTGGCCCTCGACGGCGGGCGGTGGCTGCGCGTCGGCTTTTGCGGCGAGGCGACGGCGCGCGTCACCCTTTCGCCTGTCGAGGTATTTTCCGCGCGCCCCAGCCTGGTCGTGGCCGCGTGCCCGCCGCCGGCGGGGGTGGAGGTGACGGACGCGGGCGACACCCTCGTCGTGCGGACGGCGGCGGCACAGGTGCGGGTGCATCGCCGGGATGGCGGCCTCGCCTTCGCGGACGGTGCGGGGCGCATCGTGCTGCGCGGCGCGGCGCCCGACGCGGCCTCGTTTACCCCGGTCGAAGACGACGGCGAGGCGGCGTGGAGCGTCCGGCAACAGTTCCACCTGACTTCCGGCGAAAGCCTCTACGGACTGGGCGAGTACCAGGACGGCGTGATGGACTGGCGCGGCGAGCGCGTCCGGCTCGTCCAGGCCAACACGATGGCGGCCATCCCGTCGCTCGTCTCGACGGCGGGCTGGGGGCTGGTGTGGGATCAGACCTCCGCCACCGTTTTCGACGACACGGGCGCGGCGATGGTGCTCTCGTCCGACGTTGCCGATGCCCTCGACTACTACGTGACGGTGGGCGCGGCGCCGCGCGACGCCCTCGCGGGCTACCGGCGCCTCACGGGCCGGGCGCCCCTGTTTGCGCGCTGGGCGTACGGCTACTGGCAGAGCAAGGAGCGCTACCAGAGCGCCGACGAACTGCTGGGCACTGCCGCCGCCTTCCGGCAGCGCCGGTTTCCCCTCGACAACCTGGTGCAGGACTGGAACTACTGGCCCGACGAACGCCACTTCAGCGGGATGGCGTGGGACGGGCGGCGCTTTCCCGACGTGCCCGCCCTCACGCGCGCCCTCCACGACGACTACCACCTCCAGCTCATGGTGTCCGTGTGGCCCGCCGTGGGCGTGGACTCGGACGTGCACGCCGCCCTCGACTCGGCGGGCCTGCTTTTCCCCGTGCCCCACTGGTCGCCCGCGCGCGTTTACGACGCCTACAGCCCCGAGGGCCGCGAAATCTACTGGCGCTACGCCCGCCGCGCCCTGACGGATAAGGGCGTGGACGCGTGGTGGATGGACGGCTCGGAGCCCGAGTTCCAGTCCACCGACGACCGCTACCTCACCGAGGCGGCGATTCGGGCCAACGGGCGCAACGCGCTGGGCACGATGCGCCGCTATCTCAACCCGTACAGCCTCGCGCACAGCGAAGGCATCTACCGGCACCTGCGCGCCGCCGCGCCCGAAAAGCGTCCGTTCATCCTTACCCGGTCGGCGTTTGCGGGGCAGCAGCGGGCGGGCGCCGCGCTGTGGTCGGGCGACATCTGGGCCAGCTGGCAGACGTTCCGCAACCAGATCGCCGCCGGCCTGAACGTGGGCGCCGCGGGCATCCCCTACTGGAACAGCGACATCGGCGGATTCATCACCCAGCCGCGCTTTCCCGACGGCCTCGAAGACCCGGCGTACCGCGAACTCTACGTCCGCTGGTTCCAGTTCGGGGCGTTCTCGCCCATTTTCCGATCCCACGGCACCAACATCGCCCGCGAGCCGTGGCGTTTTGGCGCCCCCGGCAGCGCCGAGTACGACGCCCTCCTGGCCGCCACGCGCCTGCGCTACCGGCTGCTGCCGTACCTGTACTCGGTCGCCTACAGCGTTTATGCCGAGGACGCGCCTTTCATGGAGGCCCTCCCCCTCGCCTTTCCCGCCGACCCGTCGCTGCGGCGCGAGGGCGGCGCCTACCTGTTCGGCCCGGCCCTGCTCGTCAGCCCCGTGACGCGCCCCATGACAGCTGCGCCCGCCCTTGTGCAGGAGTTTATCCCCACGCGCAACGTGCGGGGCAGGGAGGGGGCGCCGGCCCTCGAACAGGCGTTTTTCTACGGCACCGACCTGGCGCGGCCCGCCACCACGCGCCCGTCCGAGATTTTCAACCTGACGTGGCGCGGCAGCCTGCCCCCGCAGGTGCAGGATTCGGCCTACAGCGTCCGCTACACGGGCGAGATCGTGACCGAGGAGGCGGGGCGCTACACGTTCGTGCTTTCCACCAACAGCGGCACCCGCCTCGCGCTGGGCGGAAAAGTGCTGCTGGACGAATGGGACGTGGCCGCCTCCGACGCCCCCTCCGTCTTCAGCCGGG
>CBDUCD010000462.1:0-2412 GCA_965365535.1 uncultured Rhodothermales bacterium
AAGCCGAGTTCGCGCATCCGGCGGACGGCGTTGCGGCTGCGGGTGCCCGAGGCGCAGTAGAGGTAGTAGGTGCGCTCCGGGTCGAGGGCGCCCACGTGGTCGGCAAAGCGGCCCGAGAGCGCGTCCACGTTGAGGGCGCCTTCGAGGTGACCGTTGGCGAATTCGAGGGGCGAGCGCACGTCGAGCAGCACGTCGTCGGCGGTGCGCTGGGCCACGAACTGCCGGGGGGCGAGGGTGGGCTCGCCATCGAGCAGGGTGCGGATGAGGCTGAACATGGCAGGGGGCACTAAAAGGGGACTGCCCTTCTCAACCCGTGCCCGCGTGCCCGGTTACCGCCCGATTTCGCCTATCGTGTTACCTGTGGCCGGGGCGGTCAGGCGGCTACGGGCGCGCCCGCCGCGCTGAGGTCTTCAAAGCCGCCCACGTTGTAGGCCGCGTCGAAGCCCATCTCGCGCATCCGGCGGGCGGCCTGGCCGCTGCGGTTGCCCGTGCGGCAGTAGAGGTAGTAGGTCTTTTTGCGGTCGAGGGCGTCCACGCGCGCGGCGAAGTCGGGGGCCAGCACGTCCACGTTGTCGGCGCCTTCGAGGTGGCCGCCGGCAAACTCGGCGGGGGTGCGCACGTCGAGCAGCGTGTCGGTGCCGGCCTGGTAGCGGCCGAGGAATTCGGAGGCGGTGAGGGTGTCGGCGGAGCCCATGAGGTGGCGGAGAAAAGAAAGCATGGCACGGGGGAAGTACGGCGCGGCGCGGGCCGCTGGCGAGGCAACACAGCAGGGCCTGCCCGGGTTCACGGCGCCCCTGCCCTTTCCGCGCCGCATGAAAATCGCCCTCGCCCAGACCAACCCCACCGTCGGCGACCTGGCCGGCAACTGCCGCGCCATCGTCGCCTACGCGCAGCAGGCTGCCCGCGCCGGCGCCGACCTCGTCGTGTTTCCCGAGCTGGCCGTGCCCGGCTACCCGCCCCAGGACCTGCTGGACAACCCGACGTTTCTCGACGAGGTCGAGCGCGCCCTCGACGGGCTGGCCCGCAGCCTGCCGCCCCATCTGGGCGTCGTCGTGGGCGCGCCCGTGCGCAACCCGTCGGCGGTGGGCAAAAGGCTTTTCAACGCGGCGATTCTATTCGAGGGCGGGCAGCGCGTGGCCCAGGTGAACAAGCAGCTACTCCCCACCTACAACGTCTTCGACGAGTACCGCTATTTCGAGCCCGCGCCGCCCCAGGACGTGGTCGTGTGGCGCGGGCTGCGGCTGGGCCTCCACGTCTGCGAGGACATGTGGAATAACGGGGACGAGGCGCCCTACCGCCTCTACGCCGCCAACCCCATCGCGCACCTGGGCCGGCAGGGCGTGGACGTGTTCGTGAACCTGAGCGCGTCGCCGTTTGCGATGGGGCGGCGGGAGGCGCGGACGGACACCATCGCGCAGGCGTGCCGGGCGTGGGGCGTGCCCTTCGTGTTCGTCAATCAGGTGGGCGCCAACACCGAACTCGTCTTCGACGGCGACAGCCGCGTGCAGAACGCCCGGGGCGAGATCGTGACGTGCGCGCCCCACTTCGAGGAGGCGCTCGTCGTCTGGGAGGTGGGGACGGCGACGCCCTGCGCCGACCCGCCCCGCGACACCATCGCCGACTTGCACGACGCGCTCGTGCTCGGCATCCGCGATTACGTGCGCAAGTCGCCCTACTTCACCAAAGCCCTCGTGGGCCTCTCGGGCGGCATTGATTCGGCGCTCACGGCAGCCCTCGCCGCCGCCGCCCTCGGCCCCGACCGCGTGGTGGGCGTGACGATGCCGTCGCGCTACTCGTCGCCGGGGTCCGTCGAGGACTCGCGGGCGCTGGCCGAAAACCTGGGCATCGCCTTCCACCACGTCTCCATCGCGCCCGCCGTGGACGCCTTCGAGGCCATGCTGGCGCCCCTTTTCGCGGGCACGGCGCCGGGCGTCGCCGAGGAAAACATCCAGAGCCGCGCGCGGGGCGTCACGCTGATGGCGCTTTCGAACAAGTTCGGCTTTCTGCTGCTCTCGACGGGCAACAAAAGCGAGCTGGCCGTGGGCTACTGCACCCTCTACGGCGACACGAACGGCGGGCTGGCCGTCCTCTCGGACGTGTTCAAGACGGACGTGTACCGCCTCGCGCGCCACGTCAACGCCCGCGCCGGGCGCCCCGTCATCCCCGAAAGCACGCTTACCAAGCCGCCCAGCGCCGAGCTGCGCCCCGACCAGACCGACCAGGACTCGCTTCCCCCCTACCCCGTGCTCGACGACGTTTTGCAGCGCTACGTGGAAGGCCACCAGGAGGTCGAGGCCATCGTCGCGGCCACGGGCTACGACGCCGCCCTCGTGCGCGGCCTGCTCGACCAGGTGGACCGCAACGAGTACAAGCGCCGCCAGGTGCCGCCGGGCCTGCGCGTGACGCCGCGCG
>CBDUCD010000463.1:0-2408 GCA_965365535.1 uncultured Rhodothermales bacterium
GAAGCCCGGCAGGGGCGCCTCTGGCTCGGCCTCTCCGGCGGCGGGCTGGACCGCTTCGACCCCGCCACGGGCGCCTTTGTCCACTACAACACCGGCAACAGCGACCTGCCCAGCGACGCCGTCAACGCCATCGAGGAAGACGCGCGGGGCGACATCTGGGTGGGCACCTACCGGGGGCTGGCACGCCTCACCCCCGCCACGGGGCAGATCCGCACGTACGGGCCGGAGGACGGCCTTCAGGACGTGGAGTTCAACAACAACGCCTCGTACGAGTCGGCGTCGGGCGCGCTGTATTTCGGCGGCATCGGCGGGCTGACGGCTTTTTTCCCCGCCCACATTGCCGACGACGGCGGGGCGCCGCCCGTCGTGCTGACGGGGCTGACCGTGCGCGGGCAGCAGGCGTCCATCGGACCCGAAGGGGTGCTCAGCCGCGCCCTACCGTTTACGCGCGCCCTCCGCCTCCGCCACGACCAGCGCGACATCGCCCTCGAGTTTGCGGCGCTGCACTACGTCAACCCCGAGCGCAACTACTTCCGGTACCGCCTTGCAGGCTACGACAGCGTGTGGTACAGCGCCGGCCCCGCGCCCGGCGCCGTGTACACCAACCTGGCGGCGGGGCATTACACGTTTCAGGTGCAGGCCGCCAACAGCGACGGCGTGTGGAACCGGCAGGGCGCGGTGCTGGCCATTACGGTGCTGCCCGCCCCGTGGCGCACGTGGTGGGCGTACGCGCTGTACGCGCTGCTGGCGCTGGCCTTTCTCTATGGCCTGCGCCGCTACGAGATGAACCGGCTGCGCCTCAAAAGCCGGCTGCACCTCGAACACCGCGAAGCCGAAAAGCTGCGCAGCCTCGACGAGGCCAGAAGCCGCTTTTTCGCCAACGTCAGCCACGAATTCCGCACGCCCCTCACCCTCACCCTCGGCCCGCTCGACGACGTGCTGGACGGGCAGCACGGCGCCCTTCCGCCTGCCGCCGCCGAGGGGCTGCGCCTGGCCCGCCGCAACGCCCGCCGCCTGCTCGACCTCGTCAACGAGCTGCTCGACGTGGCCAAGCTGGAGGCGGGGCGGCTCGTGCTCCAGCCGCAGCACCACGACCTCGCGGACTTTACCCGGCACGTCGCGCGGGCCTTTGCCGCCCTTGCCGAGCGGCAGGGGCTGGCCTTCCACGTCGAGACGCCCGGCACGCCGCTGATGGCCCGCCTCGACGCGCAGCAGCTCGAGAAAGCCCTCGGCAACCTGCTCTCGAACGCCCTCAAGTTCACCCCGCGCGGCGGCGCCGTGTCGCTCCGGCTGGTGGCCGAGGGCGGCGGCGGCGACGGGCAGCAGGGCCGGGCACGCCTCGACGTGGCCGATACGGGGCCGGGCATCGCGCCTGCCGACCTGCCCCACGTTTTCGACCGCTTCTACCAGGTCAACGAGGGCACGGCGATGCTGCAGCCGGGCACCGGCATCGGGCTGGCGCTGGCGCGCGAGCTGGTCGAGCTCCACGGCGGCACCCTCACGGTGGCCAGCGAAAGGGGCGTCGGCACGACGTTCACCCTCGTCCTCCCCCTCGACGGCGCGCCGCCGGAGGAGACGGGGCGCCCCGGCGCGTGGCTCGGCGAGCGCGCCGCCTGGCGGGCCGAGCGGCTCGCAGACCAGCTGGCCACCCTCGACCTGCGCCCCGCCCCCGACGACCTGCCCGACAGGACGACGGTGCTCGTGGCCGAGGACCATGCCGAGGTGCGCGCCTACCTCGCCGGCCACCTCGCCCCCGCCTACCGCGTGCTCGAAGCCCGCGACGGGCAGGAAGCCCTCGAAATCGCGCGCGACGCCCTGCCCGACCTCGTCATCGCCGACGTGATGATGCCGCGCCTGGACGGCGTGGCGCTGTGCCGCGCCCTCAAAAGCGACCCCGCCACGGATTTCATCCCCGTCCTGCTGCTCACCGCCCGCGCCGACACCGAGGGCCGCCTCGACGCCCTCCACGAGCGCGCCGACGACTACCTCACCAAGCCCTTCGACGTGCGCGAGGTGCGGGCGCGCGTGGACAACCTCATCGAAAGCCGCCGCCGCTGGCGCGAACGCCTGGACGGCGCCGACCCCGGCGCGGCGCCGGCCCCGGCGCCTTTCACGGGCGAGGACGTGTTTGCCGAGCAGGTCTATCGCGCCGTCGAACTCCACGCCGCCGACCCCGACTTCGACGTGGCCGCCCTCGCCGGGCACCTCGACCTCGACCGCGCGGCCCTCTACCGGCGCTTGCAGCACCTCGAACACAGCCCGGCAGAACTCATCTGGGAGGTGCGGCTGGCGCAGGCCGCCCGGCTGCTCGAAGGCCGCTTCGGCACCGTCAGCGAGGTCGCCTACGGGACGGGCTTCAAAAGCGTCTCGCACTTTTCGCGCCGCTTCCGCGAGCGCTACGGCGTCAC
>CBDUCD010000464.1:0-2398 GCA_965365535.1 uncultured Rhodothermales bacterium
CGGGGCTGCACACCTGGATGCGCGGGCCGCCGCGCCCCGCCTCGACGCGCCGCCCGATCTCGAAAGCGGCCACGAGCTGCACGGCCTTGGCCGGCCCGATGCCCGTCACGCGGGTGAGTTCTTTCAGGTCGCGCTGCGCCAGCCGGTAGAGCGAGCCGTGCGCCCGCGTGAGGGCCTGCCCGAGGGCAACGGCCGAGACGGGGCCTTTGCGGGTAACGGCGCCCGAGCCGAAAATGAGGCCCAGCAGCTCGGCGTCCGACAGGGCCTGCGCGCCGTGCTGCATCAGCTTTTCGCGGGGCCGCTCGCCCTCGCTCCAGTTTTTGATGGACGCGTGGTAGTTGATCTCGGGCTCGTGCGTGGGCGGCGGCAAGAGGTCGCGGGGCATGTTTTCGTCGGGATGGCGTGCCCCGCATGACCCGCCTGCTACCCGGGTATAACCTTTGTCCGTGGCGGCCTTCGGGACGGAATGCGCAGCGGGCACCAGCGGCGGGCGTGGCGGTTGAGAAGGTAACAGGGCTGGAGCGCGGCGCGTCAGGTGCGGCCCGCCCCTGCCTTTTCTGCCGCGCCTTTTCCCATGCTGTCTCGTCGCTGCGAATACGCCCTCCGGGCCTTGCTCTACCTCGCCCTGCGCGCTTCCCCTACGCCCCTGCCGGCACGCGAGGTAAGCACGGCGCTGGGCCTGCCCCACGCCTTTCTCGTCAAGACGATGCAGATCCTGGCAGGCGCCGGCATCGTCCGCGCGCAGCCGGGCACGGGAGGCGGGCTGGCCCTGGCGCGGCCAGCAGGTGCGATCACGCTTGCGGAAGTGGTGCGCGCCATAGACGGGCCATCGCTTTTCGAAGCCTGCATTCTGCGGCTGCCGGGCTGCGGCCACCTCGCCCCCTGCCCCCTGCACGAGGCCTGGGTGCCCCTGCGCGACAGCGTTGCCCGGATGCTGGAGCAGGCGACTCTGGGGTCGCTGGCAGAAGCCGCGCAGGCCCGCCCCTTGCGGCTCGCATCCCCAGGGGCCGCAAAGGGCGAATCGTGAAAAAGACCGTACCGCGCCCCGGTTGAACCCGCCCGGTGGACGTAGCGTCAAGAAATGATGCAGGAATTGTGGACTCGAAGACCTGCGAGTCCTATTATGCCCCCGCGCTCCCGTTGCCCTTTACGACCCCGCTCGTGCTGCCCTGCCCATGAACTCCACGACGCCCCCTTCCTCGGAAAGAGAAACCTCCGACCCGTTTTACGCCGCGCTCCGCATTTTCGGCTTTGTGGTGCTGGCGCTGATGCTGGTCAGCATCGCCTATTCCGGCTGGATCGCCCTCGTCAACTGGGGAGACATCGGGGTGTAGCCCGGTCAGAGCTGCCTTTTGCCCATTCCAGAGTCTCTTACTGCTATGACGAAACGCCACACCCGGCTGTTTTTCATCGGAGGCACGCTGCTGTTCGCCGCCATTTTCGTGGGGCTGACGATTGACAGCCACCGCCAGTTCGGCGCGCTCACGAACGCCCAGAACATCACCCCCGAGGTGATCGAGGGCAAGCACGTGTGGCACGACAACAACTGCATCAACTGCCACACGCTCATGGGCGAGGGGGCGTACTACGCGCCCGACCTCACCAAAATCACCAAGCAGCGGGGCGCGGCTTTTCTGACGGCGTTTCTGCGCGACCCGTCGCAGTTCTACTCCGAGGAGACGCACCGCCGGCTGATGCCCAACCAGCACCTGAGCGAAGACGAGATCCGGCAGGTGATCGCGTTTCTCGACTGGGTTTCCGACATTGATACGAACGGGTGGCCCCCGCGCCCCATCGTGGTTTCGAGCGGGCAGATGGCGGGCTCCTACAGCGACACGGCGCCCGAAGGCCCCGCCTCCAACGACCCCGTCGCCCTCGGCGAGGCCCTTTTCCGCAGCCCGGCGCTGGCCTGCACCGCCTGCCACGCCACGCGCCCCGGCATCGTGCTGGCCGGGCCGAGCCTGGCCGGCATCGGCGCGCGGGCAGCTACCACGGTGCAGGCTCCCGGCTATACGGGCGAGGCCACGGACGCCGAGGGCTACATCCGCGAGTCCATCCTCCACCCGAGCCAGTACATCGTGCCCGGCGCCAACTTCTCCAGCGGCCCCGGCGGCGTCTCGCTCATGCCCGCCGACTACGGCACCCGGCTCGAACAGGGCCAGATAGACCACCTCGTCGCCTACCTCGCGACCCTCATCTGACGCCCCATGCGCTACCGCACGCAATCCATTGCCTACTGGTACTTCGCCGTCGCCGTGTGCCTGTTCGGGCTGCAGATGGTGTTTGGCCTGCTCGCCATCGCCAAGTACCTGGGGCCGGACCCGCTGATCAACCTCTTTCCCTTCGACCGCGTCAAGGCCGTCCACACCAACCTGCTGCTCGTGTGGGTGCTGACGGG
>CBDUCD010000465.1:0-2396 GCA_965365535.1 uncultured Rhodothermales bacterium
CGCGTGACGGGGGCGAGCAGCGCTTTCTCGGGCTCCGACTTGGTGATGCTGTCGAAGGCGGAGACGGAGCGCTGGCGCTGTCCCGGCGTGGTGGGTTTGAGGTTGCGAATCGCCATTGGCTTAGAGGTTTGGGCTTACCTGCATACCGTCACGGTGTGCTTTGCGCCCGGTAAATGGCCTAGATGCTTTCGTAGAAATCGATGCGCTCGCTTTCGGGGGTAAGCGTCACGATGGCCTTTTTGTAGCCCGCGCGGCGGCCTTCCTGGGCGCCCCGGCGCGTCATCTGGCGGCGGCGCTTGCCGCGCACCACCATCGTGCGCACCTCCTTGATGGAGATCTGCGGGTAGCGGGCCTGGATGGCCTTCCTGATCTCGATTTTGTTGGCGTCTTTGGCCACCATAAAGGCGTAGTGCCCGCCTTCCATCAGGTCGGTCATCTTCTCCGTCACGATGGGACGGATGAGGATCTGCTTGTCCATGCTTTAGTCCTGTTTAGAAATGGCGGCCTCAGCCTTCGGCCTCGTCGGGCGCGCCTTCGGCTGCCGTGCCCAGGTGGCGGCGCAGCACGTCGAGGGCGCCTTCCTGCACCACCACGACGCCCGCCTGCATGATGTCGAGCGTCGAAGCCGATCCGGCCTCGCGCACCTGCACGCCGCGGATGTTGCGGCCCGAGCGGTAAAGCGTGTCGTTGTGGGCGTCGGTGAGCACGAGGATGCGCTTGGCGTCGAGCCCGAGCGAGCGGATCATGCCCGCAAACGTCTTCGTGCTGGGCGCGTCGAAGGCAAAGGTGTCCACCAGGCGGATGGCTTCGTCCTGCGCCTTGTAGGCGAGGGCCGAGCGGCGCGCCAGGCGCTTCGTCTTTTTGTTGACGCGCTGCGTGTAGTCGCGCGGCTGCGGGCCGAAAATGGTGCCGCCGCCCTTGCGCGTCGGACTTTTGGCGTCGCCGGCGCGGGCGCCGCCCGTGCCTTTCTGGCGGTAGAGCTTGCGCGTCGAGTGGCTGTTCTCGCTGCGCTCTTTCGCCTTGTGGGTGCCCTGCCGCATGTTGGCCTGCTGGGCTTTCACGTCGAGCCAGATGGCGTGGTCGTTGGGCGCGGCCTCGAAAATGCCCTTGTCGAGGGCAACGGTGCGGCCCGTCTCGGTGCCGTCCTGCCGGAATACTTTCAGTTCCATGGGTCTGTGTCGCTACGGGTTGAGGTTCAGGAAGCCTGCTTTTTGTGCAGCTCCACAAACGACCCCTTCGGCCCCGGGATGGCGCCCTTGATGAGGATGAGGTTGGAGTCGGCCAGGATGCGCACCACGCGCAGGTTTTTGACCTTGACGCGGTCGCTGCCCATGCGGCCCGCCATGCGGGTGCCCTTGAACACGCGCGAGGGCCACGACGAGGCGCCGATGGAGCCAGGGGCGCGCTGCCGGTTGTGCTGACCGTGCGTCTGCATCCCGACGCCGCCGAAGCCGTGGCGCTTGACGACGCCCTGAAAGCCTTTACCCTTTGAAGTCCCGACCACGTCAATGGTCTCGCCTTCGGCAAAGAGCGACTCGACGCGCACCTCGTCGCCGAGCGAAACGTCGGCGGTGAAGTCGCGGAATTCGAGCACTTTGCGCTTGGGGCTCGTGCCGGCTTTATCGAAATGCCCCTTGAGGGCCTTCGTGGTGCGCTTTTCCTTTTTCTCGCCAAAGGCCATCTGCACGGCGCTGTAGCCGTCTTTGCCTTCAGCCGTCTTGACGTGCGTGACCGCGTTCGGCCCCGCCTCGACGACGGTGCACACGATGTTGCGCCCCGCGTCGTCGAAAATGCTCGTCATGCCGAGCTTTTTTCCAATCATGCCGCTCATTGTAATCCTTGGATAAGGCAGCCCGGGCTGCCGGATTAAGTTAAGCGGTGCCTTTTACAGGCCCCTGCTTAGTTGTTAAAGAACAGAGCCTTACGCCACGCTTCTCCTGCTCCGGCTCGCGCTTCTCGTTTACTTGATTTCGACGTCGACGCCGCTGGGCAGCTCGAGCTTGAGGAGGGCATCAACGGTTTTCGACGAAGTCGAGAGGATGTCGATGAGGCGCTTGTGCGAGCGCGTCTCGAACTGCTCCCGGCTCTTCTTATCTACGTGCGGCCCGCGCAGGACGGTCACGATGTTTTTCTGCGTGGGCAGCGGAATCGGCCCGCTCACGACGGCGCCCGTCTGGCGGACGGTGCGGATGATCTTTTCCGCGCTCTTGTCGATCAGGCTGTGGTCGTAGGACTTGAGCTTGATGCGGATGCGTTGGTTTGTCGCCATTGGCTTTATCTCAGCAGAAAGCCGCCGGGGGGTCTTGCGGGCCACCCCGGCGGCTGAATCTTGAACGCTTGATTAGTCGAGGATTTTGGAAACGACGCCGGCGCCGACCGTCCGACCGCCCTCGCGG
>CBDUCD010000466.1:0-2388 GCA_965365535.1 uncultured Rhodothermales bacterium
AGCCCGGGGCCGGGGGTGAACTTCATAAAGCCGAAGGGCTTGGTCGCCGCCGCGTCAATGACCTGCCACACGTCAATGCCGAGCTTGTCGCACATGATCATGACTTCGTTGGCCAGCCCGATGTTGACCGAGCGGAAGGTGTTTTCGAGCAGCTTCACCATCTCCGCCGTCTCGGGGCCGTCCACGCCCACGAGCGTGTCGAGCGCCATGCCGTAGAGCGCCGTGGCCACCTCGGTGCAGTTGGGCGTCATGCCGCCCATCACCTTGGGCGTGTTCTTGGTGGTAAAGTCCGTCCGGCCCGGATCCACGCGCTCGGGCGAGAAGGCGACGAAAAAGTCCTCGCCGCACACGAGCCCGCCTTCTTCGAGCTTGGGCACGATGAGTTCGCGCGTGGTGCCGGGGTAGGTCGTGCTTTCGAGGACGACCACCTGCCCGGGCTGGAGGTAGCGCGCGATCTCGTCGGTCGCGCTGACGATGTAGGACACGTCGGGGTCGCGCGTTTTGCCCAGCGGCGTGGGCACGCAGATGGAGATGGCGTCCATCTGGGCCAGTTCGCTGAAGTCGGTCGTGCCGCGCAGCTTGCCCGCCGCCGACAGGCGCGCCACCTGCTCGCCGGGGATGTCTTCGATGTAGCTCTCGCCCCGGTTGAGCTGCGCCATGCGCCGCTCGCTCAGGTCGAAGCCGACGACTTCGACGCCGGCCTCGGCGAATACCGTGGCCAGGGGCAGACCTACGTAGCCCATGCCCACGACGCCCAGTTTTACACTCCGGTCGGCAATGCGCTGGAGGATTTTTTCTTTCTGCTGACTCATGGAAATGTTGATTCGAATAGTGGGTTATTGATAGTCTCGCGGTGTTGGAGGTTGGCGGTTGGAGGTTGGAAAACCGAGAAGCATTCTCGTTACCAACCGCCCAGCACTACCCTCCAACCTCCTCGGCAATGCGTTCCTGGAAATACTGCAACGTGCGGCGCAGCCCCTCGGAGCGGTTGATGCGGGGCGCCCAGCCCAGCTTTTCGCGCGCCCGCGTGATGTCGGGCTGGCGGACCTTCGGGTCGTCGGCGGGCAGGGCGACGTACGTGACCGTGGAGCGGCTGCCCGTGAGGGCGACGATCTCCTCGGCAAACTCGCGGATGGTGATCTCGTCCGGGTTGCCCACGTTGACGGGGTCGCTCTCGCCGCTCATCAGCAGCCGGTAGATGCCCTCGACCAGGTCGTCCACGTAGCAGAACGAGCGCGTCTGGCTGCCGTCGCCGAAAACGGTGATGGGCTCGCCGCGCAGCGCCTGGCCCATGAACGTCGGCAGCGCCCGCCCGTCGTCCAGCCGCATCCGGGGGCCGTACGTGTTGAAAATGCGCAGAATGCGCGTCTCGACGCCGTGGTAGCGGTGGTAGGCCATCGTCATGGCCTCGGCGTAGCGCTTGGCCTCGTCGTACACGCCCCGGATGCCGACGGGGTTGACGTGGCCCCAGTACGACTCGGGCTGCGGGTGGATGGCGGGGTCGCCGTACACCTCGCTGGTCGAGGCGATGAGAAAGCGCGCCCCTTTCGCCTTGGCCAGCCCGAGCGCCTTGTGCGTGCCCAGCGCGCCCACCTTGAGCGTCTGGATGGGGTACTTCAGGTAGTCTATGGGCGAGGCCGGGCTGGCAAAGTGCAGCACGTAGTCGAGCGCGCCCTCGACGTAGATGAAGTCCGTCACGTCGTGCTGCACAAAGCGGAAGCGCTCGTGGCCGAACAGGTGGGCGATGTTGTCGGGCGAGCCCGTGATGAAGTTGTCCATGCAGACGACTTCGTGGCCCTCGGCCAGAAAGCGCTCGCACAGGTGCGATCCGAGAAAGCCGGCGCCGCCGGTGATGAGAGTGCGCGGAGTAGCCGCCATGGATGTCACTGGAAATGGGTTCGTTGTCGCCGGTCGCTGGTCACTGGTCACTCGTCACTGGGGACTTTTGCCCTTCCAATGACTGATGACCGGTGACTATTGACCGACCTCCGCTGCGTCCACCGGCGCCACGACGGGGCGGCCCACGCTGTAGTACTCGAAGCCTTTCTCGGCCATGCGGTCGGCCTCGTAGAGGTTGCGCCCGTCAAAGACGAGGGGCTGGTGGAGCAGCGTCTTCATGCGCTCGAAGTCGGGGCGGCGGAACTCATTCCACTCGGTGCAGATGACGAGCGCGTCGGCGCGCTTGAGGGCCTCGTAGGCGTCGCGGGCGTACACGATGTCGTCGCCCAGCACGGCGCGCGTCGTGTCCATCGCCTCGGGGTCGAAGGCGACGACTTCGGCGCCGGCTTCGATGAGGTCGCGGGCGATGTAGTGGGCCGGCGCCTCGCGCACGTCGTCCGTGTTGGCCTTGAAGGCCAGTCCCCAGAGGGCGATGCGCTTGCCTTCGAG
>CBDUCD010000467.1:0-2365 GCA_965365535.1 uncultured Rhodothermales bacterium
GCAGCGCGGCGGCCCCTCGACGGGCCTGCCCACCAAAACCGAGCAGAGCGACCTGCTCCAGGCGCTCTACGGGCGCAATGGCGAGGCGCCCATCCCCGTGCTTGCCGCCTCGACGCCCGGCGACTGCTACGAAACGGCCTACGAGGCGTGCCGCATCGCCGTCCGCTACATGACGCCCGTCATCTTGCTGTCGGACGGCTACCTCGCCAACGGTTCGGAGCCGTGGCGCATTCCCGACCCCGGGGCGCTGCAACCCATCGCGCCGCCTTTTGCCGCGCCTGGGGGCGGCGACGGCGCGCAGTTTCTGCCCTACGCCCGCGACGAGGCGACGCTGTCGCGCCCGTGGGCGCGGCCCGGCACGGCAGGGCTGGAGCACCGCATCGGCGGCATCGAAAAGCAGCACGAGACGGGCAACGTGTCCTACGACCCTGCCAACCACGAGCGCATGGTAAAGCTGCGCGCCGCCAAGGTGGCCCGCATCGCGCAGGAGATCGGGCCGACGGTCGTGAACGGCCCGCGCACGGGCGACGTGCTGCTCGTGGGCTGGGGCTCGACGCGCGGCGCCATCGAGGCGGCGACGGAAAGGCTGCGGCGGCGCGGCGTGCAGGTGTCGAGCGTCCACCTGCGCTGGCTCAACCCCCTGCCCGCCGACCTGGCGGAGATTTTCGGCGGCTTCCGCCACCTCGTCGTCCCCGAACTCAACAACGGGCAACTCGTGCGCGTGCTGCGCGAGCGGTTTCTGCTGCCCTTCGAGGGCGTGGACAAAATCCAGGGCCTGCCCTTTAAAGCCGCCGAGATCGAGGCGGCGGTTGAAAAGAGGTTGGAGGTTGGAGATTAGAGGCTGGACCGCTCCGACCCTTTCCGACCTCGAACCTCGAATCTCCAACCTCCCACTCCCATGTCCGACACGCCCCGCAAACCCCTGCTGCCGCCCGGCTTCGGCGCCCAAAAGCCCACGCTGCCGCCCCAGCCGGCGGGCAAACGTCAGCCCGGCGACGGCCCCGGCGTGGCCGCGGGCACCCTCCCGCCCGTGATGCCGCCCCCCGGCACGGCCGGCGGCGACGGCGGCCCGTCGCGCAAGGACTTCGCGACCGACCAGGACGTGCGCTGGTGCCCGGGCTGCGGCGACTACGCCATCCTGGCGACCGTCCAGCGCCTCCTCCCCGAGCTGGGCGTCGCCCGCGAAAACACCGTTTTCGTGTCCGGCATCGGGTGTTCAAGTCGGTTTCCGTACTACATGAACACGTACGGCTTCCACTCCATCCACGGGCGCGCGCCGGCCATCGCCACGGGGCTGAAGGCCAGCCGCCCCGACCTCGACGTGTGGATCATCACGGGCGATGGCGACGCGCTTTCCATCGGCGGCAACCACCTCATCCACCTGCTGCGCCGCAACCTGAACGTGCAGCTGTTGCTGTTCAACAACCAGATTTACGGCCTCACGAAGGGTCAGTACAGCCCCACGAGCGAGCGCGGCAAGGTGACGAAAAGCACGCCCTACGGCTCGCTCGACCACCCCTTCAACCCCGCCGCCGTGGCGCTGGGGGCGGACGCGACGTTCGTGGCCCGCACCCTCGACCGCGACCCGAAGCACATGGCCGCCGTCCTCAAAAAGGCCCACGAACACCGGGGCGCGGCCTTTGTCGAGGTCTATCAGAACTGCAACATCTTCAACGACGGCGCCTTTGCCGAATTCACCGAGCGCGACACGAAGCCGCTGCGGACGGTGATGGTGGAGGCGGGCAAACCGCTCGTCTTCGACGGCGGCAAAAGCGGCCTGCGGCTCGACGGCCTGCGGCTCGAAGCCGTGTCGCTCGAAACGGGCGCCTTTTCCGCCGCCGACTGCCTCGTGTACGACGACACCAACCGCGAGATGGCGCACCTCGTGGCGCGGATGTTCTGGCAGGACGACCTGCCGCGCCCCTTTGGCGTGTTCTACCGCGAGGAGCGCCCCACGTACGAGGCGATGCTGCACGCCCAGGTGGCCGACGTCGTCGCGCGGCAGGGGCGGGGCGACCTCGCCAGGCTGCTCGCCGGCGGCGAGACGTGGGAGATTTTTTGACCGGCGATTGGGCGGAGCCTGGGCCTCAGGCTTCAGATGCCAATGTTTTCAGAAAATCCCTCAGGGTAACCCTGCCGCCCTCTGCCTTTGCCTCGTCCGCTGCTCGGGCATCGGCAGCATCTTCCAGGGCCTCGAGCGCATTCAGGTCGTCGAGCGGCACAATGGCCGCCACAGGCTGTCCATTCCGCTCCACGACGATGCGGTCTTTCGCGTAGCTGGCGCGGTTGAGGGTGTCGGCGAGGCGCTGACGGAGGTCTCCCGTGCTAATAGTCGTATTCATGTCGGTGAGGGTCAGTACGCCTC
>CBDUCD010000468.1:0-2360 GCA_965365535.1 uncultured Rhodothermales bacterium
AGCGTCTGCCGCCCGAAGCGCTGCCGGAGGTTGTGCAGAATGCGCCGCTCCGTGTTGGTATCGACCGCCGACAGGGCGTCGTCGAAAATGAGGATGCGGGGATCGCGCACGAGGGCGCGGGCAATGGCGGCGCGCTGCTTCTGGCCGCCCGAGAGCGTGATGCCGCGCTCGCCCACGAACGTCTCGAAGCCGCCGGGAAACGTCTCCACGTTTTCGCGCAGGTCGGCCTCCTCGGTCGCCTGCTCGACGGCCTCGCGCGACACGTCGGGCACGCCGAAGCCGATGTTTTCGGCAATGGTGTCGGAAAACAGAAACACCTCCTGGGGCACGAAGCCGATGTGGCGGCGCAGCACGTCGAGGGGAACGGTGCGCAGGTCGTGCCCATCCACGCGCACGGCGCCCTCGGTGGGGTCCATCAAACGCGGAATCAGGCTCACGAGCGTCGTCTTGCCCGAACCCGTGCGCCCGACGATGCCCAGCGCCTGCCCGGCCTCGACGCGGAACGAGACGCCCTCGAGCACGGGCGGCGCGTTTTCGGCGTACCGGTAGCCCACGCCCTCGAACGCGAGCGCGCCCTCGACGGTGGTGATGCGGGCGTCCGTCCCGTCGGTATCGCGGATGGCGGGCGTGGTGTCGAGAATGTCGGCCAGGCGCTGCTGCGAGGCGGCGGCGCGCTGGATCATCGAGATGATGAAGCCCAGCGACGCCACGGGCCACGTCATCAGGGCGACGTAGATGATGTACTCGGCGATGTTGCCGACGGTAATGGTGCCTGCCGCCGCGAGCCGCCCGCCCTGCCACACGACGAGAATCGTCGAAAGCCCCACGAGGATGAGGAAAACGGGGCTCCACGCCGCCTCCACTTTGGCCAGCGACAGGTTGCGCTGCTGGAGCTTGCGGCTTTCGGCCTCGAACTGGGCGGCCTCGTAACCCTCGCGCGTGTACGCCTTGACCACGCGGATGCCCGCGAGGGCCTCCTGCACCCGGCTCGTGACGACGGAGTACTGCCGCTGGATGGCCTCGGAGCGCGAATACTCCAGCCGCGCCACCAGAAAAACGGCGACGGCCAGAAACGGCATCGGCGCCAGCGCCCAGAGCGTGAGCGTGGGCGAGATAAAGACCATGAACGTGATGGCCAGCACGACAAGCGTGATGGCGCGGGCGGCGTACATGAACGCCGGCCCCGTGTAGCGCCGCACCTGCTCCACGTCGCTCGTGGCGCGCGTCATCACGTCGCCCGTGGAATAGGCGCGGTAGAACTGCGGCGGCAGCTTCTGGAGGTGCTCGTAAAGCTGCGCCCGCATGTCGTACTCGATGTGGCGCGAGGCGACGACGATGGTCTGCCGCATCAAAAACGAGAACAGCCCGCTCAGCACTGACAGCCCGATGATGAGGCCGGCGTAGAGCCCGAGCCGCCAGAACACGTCGCCGAAAAGCCAGTCGCCGCTGCCTGCCGCCTGGTACGCCTCGACAAAGCGCGGCACGCCGTCCACCACCTTGCGCACCAGCACGGGGACCGTGACGGAGAACACCGCCGAAACGGCGGCGCACAGCAGGCCCGGCAGAAACAGGCGTTTGTATTTCCAGATGAGGGGGTTGAGCCGGGCGAGGGACCGCATCGTGAGGGGGCTTGGCGTGGCCCTGCTACGCCCGCACCCCGGCCCGGTTCAGCAGCGGCACGCGGCGCGGCACGCCCTCTGTCGCGGGCCGTTGACGACCCGAAAATACCGGGTGTGGACGGCGCAAAACAGGTGACAGAGGGCTGACAGGTGCCTCCTCTAACTTATCGCGCGAGAAAGACTTAGCACCTGCCATGCACGCCCTCGACCTGACCCCCTACCAGTCCCACCGCCCCGACAACGCGACCATCGCCGACGCGCTTGTGCGCACCGCGCAGATGCTCGAAGAACGGGGCGCCAACCCGCACCGCGTGCAGGCTTACCGCACGGCGGCGCAGACCGTGGCCGGCACGCCCGAGCCGCTTGCCGAGATGGTGTTTGCCGGCGGCCCGGAAGCCCTCGAAGCCCTCGCCGGCATCGGCACGAGCCTGGCGCAGCGCATCGCCGCCTTTGTCCACACGGGCGAGATGCGCCTGATGCAGCAGCTCCGCGACGAGATGGGGCCGGTCGAGGTGCTGGCGCGCGTGCCCGGCCTGGGGCGCAAAACCGCCCGCCGACTCTACGACGAGCTGGGCATCGAATCCCTCGAAGCCCTCGAAATCGCCGCCCACGACGGGCGCCTGGCGGGTCTGCGCGGCTTCGGGCCGGGCAAGGTGCGGATGCTGCGCGCCCAGCTCGACGCCCTCCTGACGCGCACCACGCGCCGCGACGCCCTTCGGCTGCGCACCGCCGCCGCCCGCC
>CBDUCD010000469.1:0-2356 GCA_965365535.1 uncultured Rhodothermales bacterium
GGCGGTGCGCGGCGCCGGCCCGCCCGCCAGGCCCGCCTCGATCTGGGCGCGCGAGTACGCGACGCCATAGGTGAAGCCCGCGGGAAACGCCTCGCCCGCGACGGGCACGAGCGTCTGATCCCAGACCGAATGGATGCGCGACTGGAGGGGGTTGGCCGGGTTGCGGAAGTCGCCGTGCCGCCAGTCAATGCCCGAGTCAATGATGCACACGAGCACGCCCGCGCCCGTGTAACTCGTGCCGCCCACGAGCCCCGACCGCAGCGCCTGGGCGCCCGTGAGGGCCGCCGCCACGTCGTTGTGGGCAAACAAAACGGGGCTGTCTATCTGCGCGACGCCGGGCAGCGCCGCCACGCGCGCCACGTCCGTTGCCGCCAGGCGCGCCGTCACGAAGCCGTCGAAGCGCGCCCCGATGCTGACGCCCGCCTTTTCGAGCCCGGCGGCGTCGCGCGTGTAGATGACGACGGAAAGCGGCGTCTCGTCGGGGGCGGCGTTTTTGCCGCTGCCCGCGTGGGCGGCGGTCTGCGCCCCGAGCGCGGGGCCGAGGGACTGCGCGGCGGCAGGCAGCGCGGCCAGCAGCAGCAAAAAGGGTAGCAGGTGCTTCATCGGAATCCTGTTTGGAAAATTGTGGAGACGGCCCCACGGGCAACTCATGGCAGTGCGCCGGGCACGAAAAATCCTCTGCCGCCGGCGCCAGGCCGCAGAGGGCGCCTGCGCACATGGTATGCCAATCTCATCCTGGCGCCCTCCGGCCCCGCCGCCGCTGTGACAGAAATGATGGAAAAGGGCAGAGAACCCCCGCCCGAGGGTCGGGTTGTTGGCCGCCTCACCCCTCCCACCCCCATGACGCCCGCCGCACGCAAGCGCCTTTTGTGGATTACCGGCGGCCTGGCGGCGCTGCTGCTGGCCTTTTTTCTGTGGCCCTCGGGCGGCCCCGACGCCGCCGCCGCCGGCCCCCGCCGCAGCGACACCCTCGTCGTGACGACGGCGCCCGCCGTGCAGGAACGCCTGGCCGACCAGTTCACGACGACGGGCAGCCTGCTGCCGTGGGAAGCCGTCGAGCTGCGCGCCGAAGTCGCCGGGCGCGTCGAGGCCATCGCGTTTCAGGAAGGCACGTCGGTGCGGCAGGGGCAGGTGCTGGCCCGGCTGGACACGCGCGTGCTCGACGCCGAGGTCGAGGCCGTCGAGGCGCGCCGCGAACTCGCCCGCGTGCAGGTGGGGCGGCAGCGCGAACTCTTCCGCATCGGCGGGCTCAGCCGCCAGGCCCTCGACCAGGCCGAAAGCGAGCTCCGCGTGCTCGACGCGGGCCGCGCCCAGCTCCAGGCCGAAATCGCCCGCCGCCGCATCGTGGCGCCTTTTGCCGGCGAGGTGGGCCTGCGCGACGTGAGCGTCGGCGCCTACGTCTCGCCCGGCGACCGCATTGCCACGCTGCGCGTGACGCACCCCCTGCGCCTCGAGTTTACCGTGCCCGAGCGCTACCTCGGCGACGTGCGCGAGGGGCAGCCCATCACCTTTACCGTGCCCGGGCAGGCGGCTCCCTTCGAGGCGACGGTCTATGCCGTCGAGCCGGGCGTGGACCCGGGCACGCGCGCCTTTGCCGTCCGCGCCCGCACGGGCAACGGGGACGGACGCCTCACGCCCGGCGCCTTTGCCGAAGTCCAGCTCGTCTTCAACCAGATCGAAGGCGCCATCCTCGTGCCCACGGTCGCCATCGTGCCGGGCGCCGACAGCGCGAGTGTGTTCGTGGTGCGCGACGGCAAGGCCACGCGCCGCAGCGTGGGCACGGGCGTCCGCACCGCCGACCGGATTCAGGTGACGAGCGGGCTGGCGGCGGGCGAAATCGTGCTCACGTCGGGTTTCGAGGAGGTGCGGCCGGGCCAGCCCGTGCGGGCCACCGAGGGCGGCTTCGACCCGGCATCGCCCGCGCCTGCCAGCAGCGCCACGGGCCGCGCCTTTTCCACCGGCCAGTAGGCTCCAGCCCCGCGCCCCGATGGCATCGCTCTACGACATCTCCGTCCGCCGGCCCGTGTTCGCCACCGTGCTGTCGCTGGCCATTCTCATCGGCGGCTACCTGGGCTTCCGCAGCCTGGGCGTGCGCGAGTACCCCGCCGTGGATACGCCCGTGGTGTCGGTCTCGACGGGGCTGCGCGGCGCAAACGCGCAGGTGGTCGAAAACCAGGTGACGGAGCCGCTCGAGGAGTCCATCAACTCCATTGACGGCATCCGCACCATCACGAGCACGAGCCGCGAGGGGCGCTCGACGATCCGCGTCGAGTTCGACCTGGGCAGCGACCTCGACGCCGCCGCCGCCGAGGTGCGCGACCGCGTCAGCCGCGCGCGGGGCCGGTTGCCGCAGGAA
>CBDUCD010000470.1:0-2346 GCA_965365535.1 uncultured Rhodothermales bacterium
GGGGCGGTTAATCCGACGGCGTACCTCCTACGTCAGAAAAAGCGCGCCGGGGCGATGCCGACCGTCAGGGCGGGCGCGTCGAGCCGGGCCGTCACGTCGAGCCGGAAGTAGGTGAACAGGCCGCCCAGCGAGGCGCCCAGCTCGTGGTGCCCGCCGGCGGGCGAGCGCCGGGCGCCCCCGACACCGCCCCACGTGCGGGCGTGGCCGCCGTGGACGAGCACGCTCAGGTTGCGGCGCGCCGCCCATTCCCATCCGATGAGCTCGAAAGGCAGCGTGCGGAAGTTGTGCTCCCAGTGGAGGGCGACGGCGCTGCGGCCCAGGTACGGCAGGGGCTGGAGCGTCCGCAGCGACCCGAACGGCGTCGCAAACCGGTTCGACGCCTCGACGATATCCCAGCGCACGGGCGGCACCTCGCCCCAGCCGTACTGGCCCGTCAGGCGCAGTTCGAGGCGGGCGGGCAGAAACCGGCGGCGCCCGAAGGTGACGACGCTGTAGTCCGCATCGCCGTAAAGGCGCCCGAAGGCCAGCCCGTCCACCGCCCTTTCGACGCCCACGTGCAGCCGTTTCAGGGGGATGAAGCCCAGGCCCTCAGCCTCCCCGCCCCACCTCGCGTCGCCCGAAAGGGTGGTGAAGCGGGGCGTGGCGAGCGCGGGGTTGGGCCTCGGGTGGCGCGTGCCGTGCACGGTGTAGAGGTCGGCGAGGGCGTCGAGGGCGCGGTGCTGCTCCTGCTGCACGCCCAGCACCACGTCCCACTCGGTGCGGCGGGGCTGCCAGCCCACGCCGCCGCGCAGCCTTTCGCGGCGGCTGTAGTCGTAATAGTCGCCCCGGTTGAGCAGCACGTCGAAGCTGTTGAAAAGGGGCGTCTCGACGGCCGAGGCGTAGCGCGCCGCCGCACCGTTTTCGTACCCGGCAACGGCGTAAAGGCGGCGGCCCGCGCGCGCCTCGAAGGCCACGCCGATGCGGCGCAGCGCCGTTTCGTACGCCGCCTCGGCCTTCAGCGCGCCCGCGTGCCGGACGCGCGCGGTGAGGGCGGCGCCGGCGTGGATCGCCTCGACGCGGTTGTACCACAGGCGCGGCGACCAGTCGAAGGCGACCGCCCGCCCCTCGCCATCGCCGCCCCCGCTAAACTGGACGAAGCGCGCGAGGGGCCCCGTTGGCTTGAACGTCTTGTCGAGCGTGTCGGTGCTGTCCAGCCCCGCGAGGGCGGCGCGCTCGGCGTCCGTCAGGGGCACGCGCACGCCCGAGGCGTCGAGCAGCGTGTCGGCCCGCACGGCGGCGCTATCCACGGCCGTCGGGGCGTCGCGGTCGCGGTAGAGGGAGTCGGGGATGGGCGCGTCCAGCGCGTAATCGCTGAGCCGGACGGTCTGCTGGACGTGCAGCGTGGGCAGGTGCAGCAGGCCCGGCATCCCGACTTCGATGCTGCTCGTCTGGCGGTAATCCACGGGCAGCCACGCGCCCGTGCCGAAGGCGTAGAACTGCTGCGACAGCGCCGTCTCGTAGCGCTGGATGGGCGGTGGAAAGCGGAAGGCGGGGCCGGGCCTGAGTTCGGCTTCGACAAGGGCAAAGGCGCTGTCGCGCACGGCCACGCGCCCCTCGAAGGCCACGGCCAGCGGGTTCTGCGGCGCCACGGCGATGTCGTAAACCGTCTGCCCGTCCTCGTCGCGGAGGCCGCGCAGCGTGAACCGGTACACGTCGAGGGCGTCGGGGTGGGTGACGCCCACAAACGTGAAGCCGCCGATCTCCACGTCGTCGTCGTAGAGGTTGCGCACGAGGGCGGCGGCGGGCAGCACGTCGCCGACTTCGCTGTTGGCGGACTTGCGGCGGCCCCGCACCACTTCGCGGAAGCCGCCCTTTTCGCGCCAGTACACGCGCGTCAGCACTTCTTCGACCTGCACGATGCCCGTGTCGTTGCGCACCACGATGCGGGCGTACGCCTCGGCCCGGTACGCGCTGAAAAGGGCACGCCACTTTTTCTTGTTCTCGATGACGCGCCGCATGATGCGCACCGCCGGGTCTTCGGCACTCACGACGACGTCGGCGAGGGCAAGCGTGGCGGGTTCGAGGGCAACGTCGTACACCGCCTGCCCCGCGTGGACGGTAAAGAGGCCGGGCTGGTAGCCCAGAAAGCGCACCAGCACGCGCGCGGGCAGCGTGTCGAGGCGGAGGGCGTAGCGCCCGTCCAGGTTGGCGATGGTGCCGCGCTGCGTGCCTTCGACGAGCAGGCTGGCCGCTTCGAGGGGCGCGCCCGTCCGCGCATCGCGCACCTGGCCGGTAATGGTGACGGGCTGGGCGCGCACGCCCGCGATGGGCAGCAGCACGGCGAAAACGGCAAAGGCGAGGCGCATG
>CBDUCD010000471.1:0-2323 GCA_965365535.1 uncultured Rhodothermales bacterium
CTCCGCTTTCAATTTTTGGACAAGGGCACGGAGGCGGCGGGGGGGCGCGTTACCTTTGACGCGCCCAGGCGCCGGGCGCGCGGCTTTATGCGCTGCGCGCCTTTTTTGTGTGGAACCCTCACGCGGCCTCTTCCCTCTTTTTCCTGCCATGCGGACTTTTTCCCTCTCGACGCTGACGGCCCGGTTTGCCCTCGTGGGCCTGGCCCTCTTTTCCCTCGCAGCCTGCAAAAAAAGCGGCGACGCGCCCGCCGACGATGCCGGCGACGCGGCCCAGTTCACCCTCGGCGCCCCCATCGCCGACTCGACCGTCGCCCTCGTCGTGACCGTCGCGGGCCGCACCGACACGCTTGCCGCCGACGCCTTTTTCCAGCAGTACTTCCAGACGCTCCAGCAGAACCCGTTTGTCGCCAGCGACTCGCTGCAGGCCCGCGAGCTGCGCCGCTCCATTGCCGAGGGCTACGTGTTCCAGAACGTGCTGCGCGCCCTTGCCGACAAGGAAACCGGGCTGACGGTCGATACCACGCAGGCCGACGCCTACATCGCGAATCTGCGGCAGCAGGCCCAGGCGCAGGGCGCCTCGTTCGAGGACGAACTCAGCCGCGCCGGCCTCACGCCCGACTCGCTGCGCGCCCTGCTCGTCGAGCAGCTGCGCGTGCAGGCCCTCGCCGAGCGCCTCGCCGAGCGCGCCCCGCAGCCCACCGCCGCCGAGATTGCCGACTACCGGCAGGAGCAGGCCGAGGAGGTGCGCTTGCAGCACATCCTGCTGCTCAAAAACCCCGGCCTCTCGGCCCAGCAGACCGACTCGCTGCGCCGCCGCGCCGAGGCCGTGCTCGACAGCGCCCGCAAAGGCATTGACTTTGCCGCGCTGGCGCGGCGCAACAGCCAGGCCGGCAACGCGGCCATGGGCGGCGACATGGACTACGTCAGCCGCAGCGCCGGCATCCCCGAAAAAGTCGCCGACGCCGCCTTTGCCCTCCGCGACTCGGGCGACGTGAGCCCCACGGTGGTCGAGTCGCCGTTTGGCTACCACATTTTCCGCCTCACGGGCCGCCGCATGGGCACGCCCATGGACACGCTCACGGCGCGCGGCAACATGATGCAGAAGCGGCGCGGCGAGACGGTCGAGAACGCCGTCAAAGACGCCCTCAAAACCCTCGGCGTGACGGTTCGCGTCAACCCCGACGTGGTCGAGGCCGACCTGAACGCGCCGCTCGAAGACTGACCGCGGGAGGTTGGAGGCTGGCGGCTGGAGGTTAGAAAGGACGCGGCGCCCTCCAGCTTCCGCCTGCCAACCGCCCACCTCAACCACGCCATGCTGCGCTATTTCACCGCCGGCGAGTCGCACGGCGAGGCCCTCGTGGGCATCGTCGAGGGGCTGCCCGCCGGGCTGGCCGTCGCCCCGTCCGACCTCGACCACCACCTGGCCCGGCGGTGGCTGGGCTACGGGCGCGGCGGACGCGCCAAGTTCGAGCGCGACCTCGTCCACATCTACAGCGGCGTCCGCTTCGGGCAGACGATGGGCAGCCCCGTGGCCCTCCGCCTCACGAATGAAGCCTACACCCGCGACCGCTCGGGCTGGCCCGGCGTGATGGCCGTCGAAGGCACGGGCGAAGGCGTCGAAAAGGTGACCTTGCCACGCCCCGGCCACGCCGACCTGGCGGGCGCGCAGAAGTACGGCTTTGGCGACATCCGCCCCGTCATCGAGCGGTCGAGCGCCCGCGAGACGGCCATGCGCGTGGCGTGCTGCACGCTGGCGCGGCTGGTGCTGAAAAGCGTCGGCATCGAAGTGGGCAGCCACGTCGTCGCCATCGGCGAGGTGGGCTACCGCGATCCGGGCGACTGGCAGGCGCTGGCGGCGCCCCTCGTGGCGCAGGGCGCCGAAAGCCTGTACCGCGCCGCCGACAGGAGCGAGGTGCGGATGCTGAGCGCCGAACTCGAAGGGGAGGCCATCGAACACATCAAAAAGGCGAAAGGAGACGGCGACGCGCTGGGCGGCGTGTACGAGGTGGTCGTGACGGGCCTGCCGCCCGGGCTGGGCTCGTACGTGCAGTGGGACCGGCGGCTGGACGGGCAGCTCGCCCAGGCCATCCTGTCCATCCAGGCCCAGAAAGCCGTCGAGATCGGCGACGGTGTGCTGGGCGCGCGGCGGCCCGGCTCGCGCGTGCACGACCCCATCACGCGGGCGGGCGCGGGCTACGGGCGCGCCACCAACCACGCGGGCGGGCTGGAAGGCGGCGTCACCAACGGGATGCCCCTCGTGGTGCGCGGCTACATGAAGCCCATCCCGACGCTTATCAAACCCCTCGGCACCGTGGACATCGCC
>CBDUCD010000472.1:0-2322 GCA_965365535.1 uncultured Rhodothermales bacterium
ACCTCCCGACGTTTCACCCGGGAGACACCATTTCCGTGCACGTCCGCGTGATCGAAGGCGACAAGGAGCGCATCCAGCAGTTCCAGGGCGTCGTCATCTCGATGCGCGGGGCAGGCGCGAGCCGCACGTTTATCGTGCGCAAGCTGTCCAACGGCGTGGGCGTCGAGCGCATTTTCCCCTTCAACTCGCCCCGCATTGCCCGCGTGGACGTGGTGCAGGAAGGCCGCGTGCGCCGCGCCAAGCTGTTCTACCTGCGCAGCCGCCGGGGCAAGGCCGCCCGCATCAAGGCCAAGCGCCGCGACGTGACGGCGTGAGGTTGTGGGGTGGTGATGTGGCGAGGGGGTGGGTGAAGCACAGCAGCAGGTTGACCGTTGTAGCCTGCCGTGGCTGCTGAAAAGAGGGTTCGACGGTTGCCATGCGCTTTGCACCGCTCCACCTGACCCACAACCCCGCCACCCCACCACCGCTCCACCCCCATGCAACTCCTCCTCCCCGAAACCCACGCCATCGCGCCGCTCGTGCAGGCGCTGACGGCGCGCGGCGCCGCCCTTGCGCGGGGGCCGCAGCACGAGGCGTTGCCGCTGCTGCTCCGGGGCGGCGCCGACGTGGCGCTCGTCTCGACGCTCGACGCGCTGCGCCACGTGGACGACATTGACGTGGTGCCGGGCGTGGCGTTTTCGACGTGGGACAATCCGTTTGCCCGCGTCTTTCTCAAAAACGGGCTGGGCGCGCCTGTCGAGACGCTGGCCGTCAGCCCGGCGGCGGCGCAGGAAGTGTTCGTGGCGCACCTGCTGCTGGGCGAGCACTACGGCTTCACGCCCCGCGTGGCGCCCGTCGTGCATCCCCGCCTCGACTGCCTGGCCGACCACGACGCCGTGCTCGTCGCCGGCGACGAGGCGCCCCTGCTGGCTTTCGACGGCGTCGCGCTCGACCTGGGGCGCGAGTGGTACGAACTCGCCGGCTACCCCATGGTGTGGGGGCTGTTCGTGACGCGGCGCGGCGAGGCCCAGCCCCCGTGGCGCCGCGCCCTGCTCGACGCCGTAGGGACGTGGGAAACGCAGCAGGCCCTCTGGCTGCGCGCCCGCGAGATGCCCGCCGTGCTGCACGATTTCTACGCCGAGCACGTCCGCTTCCGCTTTGACGACCTGGCCGTGGCCGGCCTCAACGAGTTGCGCGACCTGCTTTTCGAGCGCGGCGCCCTCGACGAAGTCTCCGACCTGCCCATCGCCGAGCTGCCCGACGAAGAGGGCGACGACACGCTCGACCCGCTGCTGTAGATCATGGCCGAAGGCGAAAAACTCATCGCGTCCAACCGGCAGGCCCGGTACGAATACTTTATCGAGGACACCCTCGAAGCGGGCCTCGTGCTGACGGGCACGGAAGTCAAGTCGCTGCGGGCGGGCAAGGCGAGTTTGCAGGAGGCGTACTGCGAGTTTCAGGACGGCAGCATGGCGCTGCGGCACCTCCACATCCCGCCCTACACGCACGGCACGCACTTCAACCACGAGCCCCTGCGCCCGCGCCGCCTGCTCATGCACCGCCGCGAACTCGACAAGTGGCAAAAGGCCGTCGCCCAGAAAGGCTACACCATCGTGCCGCTGCGGCTCTATTTCAAGGACGGGCGCGTCAAGGTGGAGATCGGGCTGGCGAAAGGCAAAAAGCTCTACGAC
Source organism: uncultured Rhodothermales bacterium (assembly GCA_965365535.1). Lineage (GTDB taxonomy): Bacteria > Bacteroidota > Rhodothermia > Rhodothermales > BA12 > CBDUCD01. The sequence goes on from CBDUCD010000472.1 coordinate 1,671, forward strand.
AAGCGCGCCACCATTGCCGAGCGCGACGCCAAGCGCCGCATGGAGCGGGGGCGGGCGCAGGGCGATGAGTAGGGGCGTGTACCCCTGTCACATGTATCACCGAGGCGCGGCGCCTTTTAGAACGAAAAGAGGCTGGCGGTTGGAGGTTGGGTGATAAACACCATGCGCTTTCCAATCTCAACCCTCCAACCTCAACCCTCCCCATGCCCCATTTCCCCCCCATCGAAGAACAACTCCGCCAGATCCGGCGGGGCGTGGAAGAAATCCTGCCCGAAGACGCCCTCGTCGAAAAGCTCGAACGGGCCGAAAAGACGGGCACGCCCCTTGTCGTCAAGCTGGGGTGCGACCCGAGCCGGCCCGACCTGCACCTGGGCCACGCCGTCGTGCTGCGCAAGCTGAGGCAGTTTCAGGACCTGGGGCACCGCGCCGTCCTCATCGTGGGCGACTTCACGGCGACCATTGGCGACCCGAGCGGCAAGTCGAAAACGCGCCCCGCCCTGACGCTCGAGGAGACGCGCGCAAACGGGCAGACGTATTTCGAGCAGGCGACGAAAATCCTCGACCCCGAAAAGACCAGCATCCGCTACAACAGCGAGTGGCTGGGCGAGATGACCTTCCGCGACGTGATCGGGCTGGCGGCCAAGTACACCGT
>CBDUCD010000473.1:0-2309 GCA_965365535.1 uncultured Rhodothermales bacterium
CGGCGCGGCGTCAGCGCACCAGCTCGCGCTGCCAGTCCGGGTTCTGGCGCTGGCCCGGCACGGTCGAGTGCAGCAGGCGGAAGTCGCCGTAGCCGTCGGGGTCGTAGAAGACGAACATGGCCTGCCCCTGCCCGGGGATGTTGTTGTACGTCCAGATTTCGTAGGGCTTTTCCTCGCGGCTGAACAGGTGCGGGTCGAGGGCCGAGGGCAGCCCGAACTCGAGCAGCACGCGCCCGCGCTCCGTCCGCCAGCCCTCGCGCCCGCCCGCCCCGTAGCGGTCGGCGGCGTACTGCACGCGCTGGTAGTATTCCTCTTTGAACTCGTTGATCTCGGTTGCCGGGTTGGGGTCGCGCACGGCCCAGAAGTCCATCAGAAAGCGCTGCCGGTCTTCCAGCCCCGTCAGGTTGCGCAGGCGGCGGCGCTCGCCGTCGTTGAGGATGGGGTCAATGTGGCCCATCATCTTTTCGACCTCCTCCTGCGTCATCGCCACGTAGGGGCTGGTCTCGAACGTCGTCTCGATGACGAGGCCGGGGTCGGGGGCGGCGACGTTGGGGTTGTAAACGAAAAAGCGGCGCTGCTGCTCGGCCACGGACTCATTGGCGCGGTCGAGCACGACGAGGCGCAGCACGTAGGGGCCGGAGGGCAGCTTGCCCACGTTGAACGAGCCCACGAGCACGTCCACGGGCCGCAGCGGCCGCTCGGCGCGGCGTTCCATGCCTTCGATGGGCTGGAGCCGGTTGGCCTCGGAGATGTACGTCAGAAGCGTGTACGTCTCGCCCTCGACAAGCAGGCCAGGGCGGTAGAGCTCGGCGTAGTAAAACAGGCGCGGCAGCCCGGCGCCGAAAAGCTGCGTCGCGTTGGGGCGCACGACGAGGCCATTTTTGAAAAACGGACTCTCGGCATCGGTGCTCTGGCTGATCTGCGAGGCCATGGTCACGTCCGAGAAGCGCGTCGCCGTCTCGTCGGCGTAGTCGGGCACGAGCACGTCGCGGCGCAGCGCCAGCTCGGGGCGTCCGCCGGCGGCAGGCAGCGTCACCTGCACGGTGTACTCGCCCGGCGCGGCCAGGGTGCGGATCTGGTGGACGAACTGCTGGCCGGGCACGAGCGCTGCCGTGTCGGGCACGCTGAAAAGCAGCCGCGTCGAGTCCTGCCAGAGGGGCGCGTCGGCGGCGCCCTCGACGCTGCCCTGACCGGCGCGGAACAGCGCCACGTCGAGGGGCAGGCGGGCCAGAAATCCCCCTTCGACGGTTTCGTAGTCGAGCCCGACGGCGTCGAAGGCGAGGTAGATTTCGACCAGGCTCTGCTCGTCGTCGTAGGCAAAGGTGCTCTGGTCGAGGTTGACCTGCACGGGTAGCTGCTGCGCCCGCAGCGCAGGGGCGGCGCAGGCGAGCAGCATCACGAGAAAGGCGGTACGCATCTGAAAATGTTGAGCTTGGGAGGCAAGATACGGGGTGGGGGGTGGGGGGTGTATTGCGTGGTGCGTGGTGCGTGTTGCGTATTGCGTGGGGCGTGGTGCCAACCTCCAACCGCCCCTACACCTTGATCATCACGCCGCGCCGGTAGAGCACGTGCAGCACGCCGTACCACGCGGCAATCCACGTGAGGGCGTAGAGGAGGGACGAAAACTGGGGTGGCCCGAGGGGCGCGAAAACCGTCTGGTAGATGGCCGACTGGAGCGAAACCGGCCCCCCGTCGCCCGCGACGTGGATGGCCCCCAGCGTTTTGGCGACGATGCCGCTCATGACGAACACGGTGATGGCGTTGACGCCGTACTCGACAAACGGCTGGCCCCAGCGCGTGTGCCCGCGCACGTCCATGATCCAGTAGAAGGCGCCCAGGAAAAGCATGGCCTGCCCGCCCGTGAACACGGCGTACGAACTCGTCCACAGGCTTTTGTTGATGGGGAAAAAGCCATTCCACACGTAGCCGAGCACGAGCAGCCCGAAGCCGGCGAGCATGAGGTGGAGGACTTTCTGCTCGTCGGTGCGGCGCGCGGCCAGCACGCCCCCCGCCCAGATGCCCAGCAGCGTCGTGGCGATGGCGGGCAGCGTCGAGAAGAGTCCTTCGGGGTCCCACTCGCGGTCGGCGCCTGTCCACAGGTGGCTGGCGCCCAGCACCATCCGGTCTATAAAGGCCGGCAGCGTGTCGCGCGCGACGTCGAGTTCGGCCCGTCCCACGCCCGGCACGGGGATAAAGGCGAGGGCGAGCCAGTAGCCCACGAGCAGCGCCGCCAGCCACCACGCCCGCGCGCGGGGCGAGGCGTAGAGGTAGAGCGCCGACGCGGCGAGGTAGCAGAGGGCAATGCGCTG
>CBDUCD010000474.1:0-2304 GCA_965365535.1 uncultured Rhodothermales bacterium
AACCCGGCGTACTACGAGGTGATGTTCAACCTGCACCCGCGCCACATGGCCCGCTACCCGATGGACCGCTACCGGGCCGCGCGGCGCAACCTCGACCTGTTTGCCGACGCCCTCGACGAAGCCGCCGCCGCCCGGCAGATCGCGCCCTGCAACGCGCCCATGATGGCGGGCATCGTGTGGGCGGCGCTCCACGGGTCGGTGACGCTCGTGCTCGCGCAGCGCCTCGACGCCCGCCTCGACCCCGACACTTTTCTCCACGACGCCCTCGACCACACGCTGCGCGGGCTGCTCGCGCCCGACGCCGCCCGCTGAACGCGCTTTTATGGCCGACGCCCGCATCCATACCGCCCCGCCCGGCACCGGCACGCTCGTGCTGGGCAAGACGCTGCCGGCCCTGCTCTACGACACGGCGGCGCGCACCCGCAACCCGACGTTCATGAACCAGCCGCGCCCGGACGGTGGCTGGCAGGCGTACTCCGTCCAGCAGTTTCGGGACGCGGCAGAGGAAATCGCCCTCGGGCTGCGGGCGCGGGGCGTCGAGCGGGGCGCCCACGTGGCGTTTTTCATGCACAGCGACGTGTATTTCGCCCTCGCGGACATGGGCTGCCTGATTGCCGGGCTGGTGGACGTGCCCATCTACACCACGCACGGCGACGACGCCATCCGCTACGTGATCGGGCACGCGGGCGCCCGCGCGCTGTTCGTGTCGGACGGGGAGGGGCTCCGCCGCGTGGCGCCGCTGCTGGACGGCACGGACGTGCGGCTGGTCGTCGTGGCCGAGGGCGATGGGGCCGGTGTGGTGCTGCCCAGCGGCGTGGGCGCCGTGGCGCTCAGCGCGCTGCGGGCCGAGGGGCGCGCGGGCTACACGCCGGACATCGTCGCCGAGATGCTGGAGCAGATCCATCCGCACGACACGGCCACCATCATCTACACGAGCGGCACCACGGGCACCCCGAAAGGCGTGATGCTCACGCACGAAAACATCTCGTCGAACGGCATGGCCTCCATCTCGGGGCTGGGCGATTTCGGCGACGGCGCGGCGGAGACGGGCCTCTCGTTTTTGCCCATGACGCACATTTTCCAGCGCACGATGCACTACTGCTACGTGGGCTACGGCACGAGCGTCTATTTCTGCCTGCCCGAGGAGGTGGCCGCCCGCCTGCGCGAGGTGCGCCCGACGACGTTTGCCACGGTGCCGCGGGTACTTGAAAAGGTGTACGCCGGACTTGTCGAAAAGGCCGACACGCTCACGGGCGTGCAGGGCGCCCTGATGCGGTGGGCCCTCGCCCTCGCGCGCCGCTACGAGCTGGGCCGGCAGCCCCGGGGCTGGTACGCCGCCCAGCTCGCCCTCGCCGACCGCATCGTGTTTTCCAAGTGGCGCGAGGCGCTGGGCGGGCGCATCCGCTACATCATCGTGGGCGGCGCCGCCCTGAGCCCCGAAATCGCCAACATCATGGCGGCGGCGGGCATCCCGTGCTTGCAGGGCTACGGGCTGAGCGAGACCAGCCCCGTCATCTCCTTTAACCGCCCGGGCCGCAACCGCGCCGGAACCGTCGGCGAGCCGCTGCCCGGCGTCGAGGTCCGCATTGGCGACGACGGCGAGATTCTCACGCGCGGGCCGCACGTGATGCAGGGCTACTACCGCGACGCCGACAAAACCGCCGAGGTGCTCGGCGCCGACGGCTGGTTCCACACGGGCGACGTGGGCGAGTTTACCGACGAAGGCCGCCTGCGCATCACCGACCGCAAAAAAGACCTCTTCAAGCTCTCGACGGGCAAGTACGTCATGCCGCAGCCCCTCGAAAGCCGCCTGACGGCCGAGCCCCTCGTCGAGCAGGCCGTCGTGGTGGGCGCGGGGCACAAGTACACGACGGCGCTCCTCTTTCCGCACCAGACGGCGCTGCGCACTTTTGCCCGCCGCCACGGGCTCGACGCCGACGCGCCGCTCGAAACGCTGTTCGCCGCGCCCGCCGTCCGGGCGCGCTACCAGGAACTCGTTGACCAGGCCAACGCGGGCATGGACGCGTGGAACCAGATCCAGTATTTCCGCCTCGTCGCCGACCACCTGACGATTGAAAACGGCCTGCTCACGCCCACGCTCAAGCTGCGCCGCGCTGCTGTCCACAAGCGCTTTGCCGACGACATCGCCCGCCTCTACGCCGACGCCGAAAAGCCCGTCGCCGCCTGACAGGCCGCGACGCCGTCATTTGCCACACTACCCACATCCTCGCCTGCGGGCGCGCCCATCGTCGTAGGGACGTGCCGCGGCACGTCCCTACCGCCACAACCCTTCATCACGGGCGC
>CBDUCD010000475.1:0-2302 GCA_965365535.1 uncultured Rhodothermales bacterium
GCGTGAGCGTGGTACGGAGCACGGGCGCGTGGGCCTTCGTAGCGCTGCGCGGCAGCCGCGACGAGGCCCCCCGGTGGCTGTTCGTCGAGCCGGACGCCCCGCTGCGTCTGGATCTCGAACAGGTGAGCGAGGCGCTCCGCGCGCGGCTCTCAGCAGCCGCAGACGTACCGCCCGACGCCCACGCGGGGCAGGTGCTGGAAGGGCTGCTGGGCGAGGTGCGCCGCCGCCGCGCCGAACTCTTGCCGCCACGCCAGCAGCAGGCGCTCGCGCTGCTGCACCGGTGGGGTCGCCGCTACGCGCGCGACGGCGCGGCTCCGGCGCGGCGCGAGGTAAAGAAAATCCTGTCCGCCCTCGCCGGGCGCGGAGACGAGGACGTGAACCTGCGAGGGCTGGCCGACGCCTGGATAGACGTGCTGAGGCCCCGCTTACAGGCCGAAGAGGCACGCCATCGCCGGGCGCTGCGCGTGCGAGATCTCGAGCGGACGATGCGCGAGGAGCCGCCCACGCCCGAAGTGCTCAGGGCGCTGGCGAGCGGGCTGGTGGAAGAGGCCCCGCTCTACCGCCGCGTGGCCGCGTGCATCGTGGGCGTGCCGGGGTCGTGAGCATCCCGTGGTAGCCTCTGGCTACCCGCTGTCGCATTGCGTAGCAGGGAACACGCCATCGAGCGAAGCAGCGCATAAAGGAAACACAGAACCAGCGTGGTTGTACCTGGAAGCAGAAGTCGTACTTCGTGCGAAAAGCTTTACTTTCGGCTGCCATGAACTCCACCCATCCATTCAGCCCCGGTTCGACGCGCGCGCGGGCTTCGCGCGTTTCAGCGAAAGGCCAGGTCACCGTCCCCAAAGAGGTGCGCGACCACCTCGGCATCGGGCCAGGTGGCGCGGTGACCTTTGGCGTGAACGCAGACGGCGACGTCGTGCTTCGCAAGCAGCACGACACGGCCCGGCCTCTGCGCGCGCGCTTGCAAGCCTACGCGCCGACAACCGCTCCGACGACGGAGGAGATCGACGCGGGCATTGGCCGGGCTGTAGCGGATCTCTATACTACGGAAGACGAGTCCAAAGGCGAGGATGACTGAGCAGGAGCGCCCACCACAGAACGGGCAGCGCTGGGGCCTCGACACGAACGTGCTCTTGCGCTACCTCGTGGCGGACGACCCCGCGCAGCACCACGCGGCCGCTCGCCTCATCGAAGAGCGCTGCACGGCCGAGCAGCCCGGGGCCGTGCATCCGGTCGCGCTGTGCGAGATGGTCTGGGCGCTTCGGCAGGTCTATAAAGTCCCCAAGCCGGAGATTGTAGAGGTGCTGCGGACGCTCTTGAACATCCGGACGATCGAAGTGCTCGAAAGGAAGCGCGTGCATCGGGCGGTAGCGCTCTACGCCGAGACGCGGGCGGACTTCGCTGACTGCTTTCTGCACGTGAGTTATATGGCGGCGGGTAGCCGTCTGGCAACCTTCGACCAGCAGGCATCGAAGCTGCCCGAGGCGCATCTGGTGGCGCGCCCGTGAGCGCAGCTTGCGCCGGTGAGTAGCCTGTTCTCGTTGAGAGAATAGCCTGGCATCACGGGACATTTCTGCGCCCGCACCCCAAGCGTTCTTCACCTCTTCCGGGCAGGCGTCAATCCAGCGGCATGGATCCCACACTTGACGTGGAAGCCCGGCGATTAGCGCGATCGAGCGCGCCCGGCGGCAGGATCGCGACCTCGGGGGCGCCGGGCTCGTAGTCCTTCACGTTGCACGTGGTGAGGAAGGAGCACGCTTCCCTGAGCACCGAGACCAGCAGATGCAGATTCTTCGGGTGTGCCTTGCCCGCTTGATGTAGCGTAGCCCCTCAGGTCAGTTCGAGAAGCACCTCTGGATGAGAGGCCGCAACCTTTAGCAGCGTGACGGCCGCAGGGTCGGGACACCGTCGACCCTGCTCCCAGTTTTGCAGCGTTCTTACAGGTACGCCGAGTGCAGCCGCAAAGTCTTCCTGCGTGAGCCCCTGGGCCTTGCGGATTGCGCGAGCGTCGGGTAGCCCGTGTGCATGCACGGCACCGACCTCTACGTCAGCCTCCTCACGCGCATGAAGTCCAGCCTCGCGCACGCTCGCTTCGAGTTCTTCAAAGATCTTGTCGTCCATCGCTGATAAGGGTCTGGAAGGAAAGGGAAACCGGATACATGCCCCGATAGGATGCCGTGCGTCATGTGCAGGAAGGGCGCAACTCGTCGTCAACCAGCCGGGCGAGGCGTTTGCGCTGATCGGGCGTGAGATCCTCCCGGTCAGCCTTCTCGTAGATAACGAGCAAATAGACTATTGCGCG
>CBDUCD010000476.1:0-2292 GCA_965365535.1 uncultured Rhodothermales bacterium
ACGCGAAGTGGTGGAACATCGGCGTGCGCATCGAGGACGACATCCTCGTGACCGAGAGCGGCCCCGTCAACCTGTCGGCGGGGGCGCCGCGCAGCGTCGAGGCCATCGAAGCCCTCATGCGCGAGCGCGGGCTGGGCAACGAAAACGCCGGGCTCGTCTCGGCAGCGGCAGGCGAATAGGGCGGTTCGTCAGAACAGGGCGCGGAGGCGGCGCAGGTCGTCCTGGAGTTCGGGCAGGTCGCGGCGCCCCGCGAGCGCGTCGAGGTGGGCGGCAAGGGCGGCGCGGTCGCCGGGCGCCAGGACGGGGGCGATGTCGGGGCCGGCGCGCAGCAGGTACAGCACCAGCCGTCGCCGCGCCTCGGCGGACAGCGCGCGGGCGTCGCCGGCCATCTCGAGCACGCCGCCGACGGTCTGCGCCAGGCCCGCCGCCACGGCCTTTTCGCCCGCGGCCCACGCGGCAGCGCCTGTGTCGGAAGGGGCGGGGCGCGCCACTGCAAGCCCGCGTGCCAGATTCGCCGTCGCCCGCAGCAGCAGGCCCGACAGCTCGGCCACCTCCACGTCGTAGCCGCCCCGCGCCGCCTGCACGCGGGCGTACGCCCCCAAGATGGGCTCGTACGTGCGGACGACCTCGCTCAGATACCGTAACCCTTCGCCGGGCGCGAGCGCCGTGTCGGCCCGTGCGATGCCCGGAGCCGTCAGGCGTCCGAAAACGCTGTGCGAGCTGACGCTGTAGTGCGGCAGCGCTGCCGGCTCCATTTCGGCGGTGCGGTGGAGGGCCACGGCGGCCTGCCGCGCCTCGGCCAGCGACCACGCCGTCGTGATGGAGGGCAGCGCGGGCGCGGGAAACGCGGCGGGCGGGTCGCTCTGCGCGTAGAGGCAACAGGCGGTGCTGCACGTCAGCACGAACAGCGTCAGCAGGCGGGGCATGGGCAGCGGGGATGGCGGCGGCGCAAGATAGAACAGGGGGCGCGCACCTCTCGCGGCACGCGCCCCCTGGCAGTCTGCCCGCGCCTGCGCCGCGCTATTCGGACGGCGCCTCGGCGAGGGCGGCAAGGGCGTCGAGGTCGAGGCCCTGGGCGGCGGCTTTGGCGGCCTCGAAAGGCGCATTCCCCTCGACGGTCACGAGAAAGCGACTTTTGACGGCGATCTGGACTTCGCTGTTCGTGTAGCCCTCGCCCCGCGTCTGCTGCTCGAAGGCGGGGTAGGCGCCGTAGCGCGTCGTGCGCTCGAAGCCCTCCGTCGTCTGCCGGTTGACGGGCACGTTGAGCCACGCGGCGTACGTGAGCGCCGTGGCGCCGCTGAGCGATCCCATGTCCACGATGCGGACGGTAAACTGCTCGTCGCCGCGCGTATAGACGGCCTCGGCCTGCGACGTTTCCATGCCCATCACGCCGCCCGACTCGCCCGTGGGGCTGGCGCGCGTAAAGCCCTCGACGCTGGCGGGCAGCAGGGCGATAAGCGCGTCGAAGGGGACGAGCTGCGGCCCCTGCTCGGCCAGCTCGGCGGCCATCGCTGCCAGCCGCGCCAGGTCGAGCTTTGCGACCTCGCCCTGAAGCTGGGCGGCGGCAAAGCCGTCGGCCTCGGCGGCGACGAGCATCCGGTCGCCGGCCACCACCTGCACGCCGCTCGTGAGGCCGCCGTCGCGGTCTTCCTGCACGTAGGCCGGCAGGTCGCCCATCGTCGTCGTGCGCGTAAAGCCCGTCGCCGTTTCCTGGTTGACGTTCATGCCCATCCACGCCGCCGACATCGTGAGAAAGGCGCGCATGGTGCCCGTGTCGGTGATGGTGAGCGTGACGCGGCGGTCGTCGCTGCCGTAGGTGGCGCTGGCCGTCGAGACCTTCATGCCCATCGCCGCCGTGGCCTCGCCTTTGAGGTCGGTGCGGGCGAGGCCGGCGAAGGTTTCGGGCAGCAGGGCCTGGAGTTCGCGGAAGTCGGCCAGCCCGGCAATGGTGCCGCCCGCGTCCACGCTGCCCGGCGGCAGCCCGGCAGCATTGCCCACGGCGTTGCCGACAGCGTTGCCGGCGGCTTCGGAGGCGCGGCCTTCCACGCGGTCGGCGGCGTTGTTGACGGCGCGCTCCGTGGCTTCCTCGGCGCGGCGGGCGGCGGCCTCCTGCGCCTTTTTCTTGATGCGGCCCAGAATCTGGGCGTCGGCAGAGGGCGCGGCGGGTAGCGCCACGAGGCACGCCAGCACGGCGAGGCATGTGTTGCGCAGGCGGCGCGCAGGGACGTTGAAGGGTCGCTGATTCATCACAGTGGGGGCTGAAAAATGGATAGGAGTCAGGCCGTTGCTCGG
>CBDUCD010000477.1:0-2277 GCA_965365535.1 uncultured Rhodothermales bacterium
TTGCACGTGGCCGACATTGGCGTGGTGACGGACGACGGGTTTGTCGAGGTGCGGTGGCACGGCGAAACCGTCGCCCGCGTGCCCGCTACCCACCTGGTGCTGGGCGGCGGCGCACCTGTTTACCACCGCGAAACGCAGCGCCCCGCATATCTCGACGAAAAGCAAGCCTTCGACTTCCGCACCCTGGACGACGTGGACGGCCCGGCGGCGCAGGCCGCCCTGCTCGACTTGCTCGGCGCGCCCAACATCGCCTCGAAAAGGTGGGTGTTCGAGCAGTACGACACGATGGTGCGCACCAACACGGTCGTGGGGCCGGGGCCGAGCGACGCCGCCGTCGTCCGCATCAAAGGGACGGACAAGGCGCTGGCCGCTAAGACCGACTGCAACGGGCGCTACGTGTACCTCAACCCGCGGCGCGGCGGGCGCATCGCCGTGGCCGAGGCGGCGCGCAACGTCGTCTGCGCGGGCGGGCGGCCGCTTGCCATCACCAACTGCCTCAACTTCGGCAATCCGTACAAGCCCGAGGTGTACTGGACGTTCAAGGAAGCCGTGGGCGGCATGGGCGATGCCTGCCGCGTGTTCGAGACGCCCGTTACGGGCGGCAACGTGTCGTTTTACAACGAGAACCCAGAGGGCGCCGTTTTCCCGACGCCCACCATCGGGATGCTGGGGCTGGTGGAATCGCTCGCGCACGTGACGACGGCGGATTTCAAACGGGCGGGCGACGACGTGTTTCTCCTCAGCCCCATCGCGTGGGCGCACCGCAACGACCTGGGCGGCAGCGAATACCTCGCCACCGTGCATGGCCTCACGGCGGGCGACGCGCCCCACCTCAACCTGTACGAGGAGCACGCCGTGCAGCAGACGATGCTGGCCCTCATCCGCGCCGGCCACGTGCAGAGCGCCCACGACGTGTCGGACGGCGGGCTGGCCGTCTGCCTGGCCGAAAGCGCGTTGTTCTCGGACGGGCTGGGCGCGCGCGTGCAGGTCTATCCGCACGAGCACCTGCGCCGCGACGCCGTGCTGTTCGGCGAGGCGCAGTCGCGCATCGTCTTCAGCGCGCGGCCCGAAAGGCGGGAAGCCATCGAAACCGCCATCGAGCACCGGGGCGTAAAGCTGACGCGGCTGGGGCAGGTGGTGGAAGGCGGCGCGCTGGGCATCGCACTCGGCGAGGGCGAAACCGTGACGTGGACGCGCGCCGACATGGCCGACCGGTACGAGGGCGCCCTCGCGCGCGCCCTGACGGCCTGAAACTCGGGTGCAGCGCCCATCGTTGACCTGATCCCTGTTTCGACAACCATTTCAATTTACTGGAGGTTACCTTATGGCCGACAACGCCAAGTACGTCACCCTGACGGACAGCAACTTCGCCGACACCGTCCTCAAGTCCGACAAGCCCGTGCTGGTGGATTTCTGGGCCACGTGGTGCGGCCCGTGCCGCGCCATCGCCCCGACCATCGAGCAGGTGGCGGGCGAGTTCGAGGGCCGCGCCGTCGTGGGCAAGCTCGACGTGGACGAAAATCCGCAGGTGGCCATGCAGTTCGGCATCCGCTCCATCCCGACGATTCTCTTTTTCAAGGACGGCAAGCCCGTTGACCAGCTTATCGGCGCGGTGCCCAAAAAGGCCCTTGCCGACCGGCTCGAAACCCTCGCCGGGCAGGAAGCCTAGGCGTTCGGGGGCCGTCCACTTAACCGCAAATGGGGGCGGGCCGCTGCGCAAAGCCGCCAGCGGCCCGCCCTTTTTGGAACTATGGAAGCAACACCCAACCCAATCGAACAGGCGGATTTTGCGCAGGCCGAGCGCCACGACGTGGTAATCGTGGGGGCGGGGCCGGCGGGGCTCACGGCAGCACTTTACACGGCCCGCGCGGGCCTCGCGCCCGTCGTGTTTCAGGGGCCGCAGCCCGGCGGCCAACTTGTCACGACGACCGACGTGGAAAACTTCCCCGGCTTCCCCGACGGCATCCTCGGCCCCGACCTCATGCAGCAGTTCGAAAAGCAGGCGCAGCGCTTCGGCGCCGACCTGCGCTATGGCATGGTGACGCACGTGGACCTGTCGCGCCGCCCCTTCAAGCTGCTCGTGGACGAGGAAACGCCGATTCTGGCGCAGACCGTCATCATCTCGACGGGGGCGAGCGCCAGGTACCTGGGCCTCGAAAACGAAAAGCGGCTGCTGGGCTACGGCGTCAGCGCGTGCGCCACGTGCGACGGCGCCTTTTTCCGGGGCCAGGAAGTCGCCATCGTGGGCGGCGGCGACACGGCGATGGAGGAGGCGCT
>CBDUCD010000478.1:0-2277 GCA_965365535.1 uncultured Rhodothermales bacterium
CATCCCCGCGCAGGCGGGGCAGAGACTTGCAAACTACGCGGCAGCGCCACTTTCACAACGTCAAAGAACCTTTTCGGGTTCGGTAGCAGGTCGGTTACACAGCTCTAACCTGCTGCCTTCACCATCAGCAGGCCGTACCCGAACGACCTGCCACGGCCTATGCCGCCTTTCCGGGTGGCTGCAAAAGCCTCCGCGTTTTCCACCCGCAGCAGGCCGTTTATCTCGACCTCGTGCAGCACGATGGGGCGCGGCGACCGCTGCCGCTCGCGGGGCCGCGCAATCACCCGGCGCACGGAGGGCCCGATCTGCAGGCTGCCGGCCTCGACCGAAAATCCGCCCTGCCGGGCCTGCTGCGCCAGCCATGCCGCCAGCGCCTGCTTGCGCGGCACGTCGGTGCCCAGTCCAACGGGGCGCCGGCGGCCGCGCCCCGACGAGGTGCGCTCGGCTACCGTCGGGTTGCAGCGCAGGAAAAACTGGAGTTGCGTGCCCTCCGCCACACGCGGGTCGAAGGTTTTCAGCCGCACCCGGGCGTCCGCCTCCACGCCCGTCCAGTCGGGCGCAATTGTGCTCTGCACGAGCAGGCTGTAGTGGGTACGCCGGTCGTCGAGGCTGAACAGAAAAGGCCGCTCGCCCTCGGGCACGCCCGGAAACGCCTTCCAGACGAGCTGGTGGGCCTGGTACGGGTCGAGGTGCCGCCAGCGGGGCGACAGGCGGGGCAGGTGGAGCAGGCTAAGATGCAGCATCGAAATAGGCTTCGTGGGCGGTTTCGGCGGGCGCCTCCGAAAGCGGCAGGCGCAGGCGGGTAAAGGGGGCAGCGGCGTACGCCCGGCGCGGCCCGACCAGGCGGGCGCGGCGGGTGCCATGCGTGACGGACGTGGCCTCGCGCAGCGATGGGGGCAGGTCGGGTGGGGCAAAGTACCCGTCCAGCCAGACGGTCAGCGTCTCTGCCGCCCGGCCCCGGCGCCACGTTTCGTCTCCCTGCGGAAAAGCCTGCGCCGTGGCGCGCGTGGCTGCGAGCAGCGCCTCGTACGCGTCGCCCTCGACGGGGTGGGGAAAGAGCGGAAGCGCGGGCGGACACGACCGGCGCCCCAGGAACGTGCCGTAAACGGGCCTGCGGAGCGCCGCCGCTGCCTCGCCCACCAGCAATGCGTCTCCGGTGACGAGCGCCACGAAGTGCGCGTCGTGGTGGTAGTCGCGGGCGGTAAGCGTGCGGTTGCCGTCCTTGCGCGTCTCGACGGTGTGGAAGTCGCGGCGGACGTGGCCCGGGCGCACCGTCGCCACGTCCACGCGCAGCGCTTCGTGAAGGCGAACGAGGCGCCTGTCGGCGCGCCCGATGCCGAGGGCGGCGGCGACGAGGCCCAGCACGGCGGCGCGGCTCGGAAACTCGCCCGCCTCGCGAAGCTGCCCGAAGCCCGTGTCGGCCCAGCTCTGCATGGGGCCGTAGAGGTGCAGGATGAATCCGTTCATGGCTCAGGCGGCAGAGGTGTGGCGGCGCAGAAAGGCCCACAGGTCGGACAGCTTGTCCGTCCGCTCGTACGGGCCATCCGGCGCGTCGCCGTCGAGCACGAATGCGATGGCCTCGTCGTCGAGTTCGTACGCCTCTACCAGTCGGGCATAGCGGCGCAGCATCCGGCGCGTGCTTTCGGCGGCATAGCCATTTTCCGTGGCAGGCACGGGGGCCTCGAAGGCCGCCGCGAGCGAGCAGGGCGTCTTGGCGGCGCGGACGACGAGCAGGGCGGCTTCGGCGGGGCTGTGGCTGGCAAACGAGTTCTGCTTGCCCGAGGGCGAGACGCAGCAGGCGGCTTCGAGGATGACGGCGAGCCCGTCGAGCGCGACCTCGCGGTTGCCGCCCATGTTTTTGACGAGCTGTTCCACGTCGCACGAAAAGTACTTGTAGTACACGGCGCTGTTGAAGTCCACCTCGCCGATGTGGCCCGAGCCGCGCGTGTCCGTGTCGCCTCCCGATCCGCCCCGCGCCTTCCAGTCGTCCACGGCGGTGAAGTAGTCGGTTTCCGTGACGGTCGTGTGCGTGGCGATGGGGTGGGCCACCTGCATGGCCGCGTCCACGGCGGCAAACGAGGCCGCGTCGTCGGTGGTCATGCGCCCGAAAAGGGCCATGTCCACGGCGTCTGTGGGGCGTTTGTCCAGCCCGGTGCTTCGGGCAATGGTGTCGCCGAACTCTTTCACGGCCTTGCCCGTCAGGCGTGTGCCGTCGGCCATCTTTGCGGCCACGAGGGCGCGGATGCGGGAAATCTCGTCGGGGGTGAGAAAAACGAT
>CBDUCD010000479.1:0-2263 GCA_965365535.1 uncultured Rhodothermales bacterium
TGTTGTCGGGCTGCTGGGCCGTCAGCGTCACGCCGCCCGTCTGCGTGTGGAAGCGCAGCATCTGGCTTTTGGGGTCCTGGGCGCCAAAGCGCTCTTTCATGATGCGCGCGTACAGGCGCCGCGCCGCCCGGAACTTGGCGACCTCCTCGAACAGGTCGGTGTGGGCGGCAAAGAAAAACGCCAGGCGCGGCGCGAAGTCGTCCACGGCCAGGCCGGCCTTTTGCGCCGCCTCGACGTACGCGATGGCGTCGGCAAGGGTAAAGGCAATCTCCTGGCCCGCCGTCGAGCCCGCCTCGCGGATGTGGTAGCCCGAGATGGAGATGGTATTCCACTTGGGCACCTGCTGGGTGCAGAAGGCGAAAATGTCGGAGATGATGCGCAGCGACGGCTTGGGCGGGAAGATGTAGGTGCCGCGCGCGATGTACTCTTTGAGGATGTCGTTCTGGATGGTGCCGTTGAGCTTGTCGGGCGAGACGCCCTGCTTTTCGCCCACGGCGATGTACATGGCCAAGAGCACCGCCGCCGACGCGTTGATGGTCATGCTCGTGCTCACCTTGTCGAGCGGGATGCCGTCGAACAGCGTCTCCATGTCGGCCAGCGTGTCAATGGCGACGCCGACTTTGCCCACTTCGCCCAGCGACACGTCGGCGTCGGAGTCGTAGCCGATCTGCGTGGGCAGGTCGAAGGCGACCGACAGGCCGGTCGTGCCCTGACCGAGCAGGAATTTGTAGCGCTGGTTGCTTTCCTCGGCTGTCGCGAAGCCGGCGTACTGGCGCATCGTCCAGAAGCGGCCCCGGTACATCGTCGGCTGCACGCCGCGCGTAAACGGGTACTGGCCGGGAAAGCCCAGCTTGTCGGCGTACGTGTCCTCGGCATGGCCTTCGGGCAGGTAGAGCCGCTCGACGGTCCGCCCCGAGACGGTCACGAACGGATTTTTCTGCTCGGGAAAGCGCGCCGTGGTCTTGGCAATCGTCTGGTCGTAGCGGGCCTTGCCGGCTTCGAGGCGTTCCCGGCTGGTGGGCGTGGAAGGGGTGGTGTCGCTCATGGCTGCGGAGAAATCAGAGTTCGGCAGGATGTTGGGATTGGGGCGCGGCGTCGGCGACTTCCTGGAGCAGGGCGCGCGTCAGGCCGGCGACGCTCAGCTCGCCTTCGAGGACGCGCCTGATGGCGCCGGGGCCGCTGCCGTCGAGGCGCGCGGCCAGCCACTGGCGGGCTTCTTCAAGGACGGCCTCGCGCACGTCGTCGCGCACGGCGGCGTCGCGGCGGGCCTGCCACTGGGGACGGCTGCGGGCGGCGCGTTCTTCGAACCGGTCCACGAGCGCCTCGATGCCCACGCCGTCGCTGGCGCTGACGAGCAGGGCCTCGGGCTTGCCCGGGCGCCGGCGCGACAGGGCGGCGTCGGCCAGGTCTTCGTCCACGTCCACCACGGCTTCGTGGCCGTCGTCGAGCAGGCTGAGGGCGGCCAGTAGCTGGGCGTGGAGCGGCTGCGCGCCGTCCAGGTCGGCCTTGTTGATGACGATGAGGTCGCCCACTTCCATCAGCCCGGCCTTGAGCATCTGGATCGAGTCGCCCTGGCCGGGGGCCAGCACGACCGTCACCAGGTCGGCCACGCCCGCCACTTCGACTTCGCTCTGCCCCACGCCCACGGTTTCGATAAACACCACGTCGCAGCCAATGAGGCCCATCACGCGGAGCACGCCTTTCACGCCCAGCGACAGCCCGCCCAGGTGGCCGCGCGTGGCGAGCGAGCGGATAAAGACGTGGGGGTCGGTGGCGTGCCGCATCATCCGCACGCGGTCGCCCAGCACCGACCCACCCGTGAACGGACTCGACGGGTCCACGGCGATGACGCCCACGCGGCGCTCGGGAAAGCGCGCGCGGTAGGCGGCGACGAGCTGGTCGGTGAGGGTGGATTTGCCGCTGCCGGGCGCGCCCGTGATGCCCAGCACCAGGCGCGGCTGCGGCCACGCTTCGATGGGTGTGCCCTCGAACAGGGCGGGCAGGCCCTGCGGCTCGCGCTCGAGCAGGCTCATCAGGCGGGCGGCGGCGCGCGTCTGCCGCGCCGGCTCGTCCGCGCGTCCGGCGTCGCGGACGAGGTCTTTGATGGATGGCATGGTGGGGCGGGGTGGTCGCCGGGCGGTGCGCTCAGGCGCGCTGGCTGAGCAGGTTCTCGAGCGTGTCGGTGATCACCCGGGCCGGCGTGCCGGGCGTGAAAACCGCCGCGACGCCCATCGCTTCGAGGCCGGGCACGTCGTCGGCGGGG
>CBDUCD010000480.1:0-2263 GCA_965365535.1 uncultured Rhodothermales bacterium
GACGAACTGACGAATCGAGCACTGGCGAATTGAACCTTGACGCTCCATCCTCCACCATGTCCCGTTCCTCTCGCCCATCTCGCCGCCCGTCGCCCGCCGCGCCCGCGCCTGCCGAGGCCCCGCCGTTCACGCTGTCGCCCCGCGCGCTGCTGGCCCTCACCGCCGGGCTGGCCATCGTGTACTTTGCCCTCTCGCGCGTGTCGGACGGCTTTTACCAGCACGACGAGGTGGCGCATTTCGTGGGGATGCGGCAGTTCTGGCACGACCCGTCGAGCGCGCTGGGCAACTGGGCCAAGCCGGGCTACAAGGTGCTCTACGCGCTGCCCGCCCTGCTGGGGCCGACGTTCGTGGCGTTTTTCAACGCCGTCGTGGCGGCGGCGTGCGCGTGGGCGGGCGTGGGGCTGGCCCGGAGGCTGGGCGTGCAAACGCCTCTTTTCGCGTTCGTGCTGCTGGCCTTCCAGCCCCTGTGGATGGGCCTCTCGTTCCGCAACTATTCGGAGCTGCCCACGGCGCTGCTGCTGCTGCTGGCCGTGTGGGCGCACTACGCCCGCCGCCCCGTCGCCGCTGCCCTGCTGCTCTCGTACGCGGCCACCATCCGGCAGGAGTTTTACCCGCTCGTGCTGCTCTACGGCGGCTTTCTGCTCTACCGCCGCCAGTGGATCGCGGCCCTCGCGCTCGTGCTGTTTCCCCTACTCAACCACGCGTGGGGATGGGCGGCGACGGGCAACCCGCGCTACCTGCTCGACGAGATGGCGGGCACGAGCCAGACGATCCAGGACGCGTACGCCCGGCAGGGCTTCTGGCACTATTTCAAGACGGCGCACGTCATTTTCGGCGGCCTCGCCCTCGCGGCGTTCGTGGTGTACGGGGCCGGCGTGGTGCGCGAGAAAAAGCCCGCGTACTGGTTTGCCCTCGTGCCCCTCGCGCTGTACGTCGCCGCGCACGTCGCCTTTCAGATTCAGAGCGTGCGCATCGGGCCGTCCACGGGCGGCAACCTGCGCTACCTGACGGTCGTGGCGCCCCTCGTGGCGGTGCTGGGCGCCGTGGGCATAGACCGGCTCGGCGAGATGCGGCGCAGCACCGTGGGCGTCGCCCTGGGCGGGCTCGCGCTGCTGACGGCCATGTTTTTGACCTACCGCGACAACAACATCGTGCTGTTGCCCGAGCGGTCGTTCTGGCCCCTCTTGTCCGTCGTGCTGGCCGGCGCCGCGCTCGTCGTGCCCCTCGCCCGGCGGACGCGCCTGTTCGTCGTCGCCGGGCTGGCCGTCGTCCTCGCCGCCATTCAGTTCCGCCCGTACCCGCGCACGCCCGAAGACGCCCTCATGGCCGACGTGGCCGCGTGGGCGCAGGCGGAAAACGTCGGCGCGCACCCGCTGCTCGTGGCGCACCCGCTGTTCTATTACTTCCAGGGCCGCGCCCCCGGCGACTATCCCCGGGGCGCCGCGCCGCCCTACGGCCCGTCCCTCGACACGGCCCGCGCGGGCACGTTTGTCGTCTGGGACAGCCACTACGCCTACCGCCCCAACGTGCGCCCGGACGACGTGTCGTACGAGGCGCTGCTGGCCGACAGCGCGCGTTTCCGGCTGGTGCGCCCGCCCTTTGTCTCCTCCGACGGGCGCTTTGGCGTGTTCGTGTTCGAGAAGACGGCCAGGTAGCCCACCTGGATACCTCGGGCGGCAACGCCCTGCCGCGGGGCGCTACCGCAGCAGCGTGACGGCGCCTGCCTCCCCGCCCGCGTCCGTCGTGAGCCGGTAGAGGCCCGCCTCAACCCTTGACGGAGCCGAGCGTGAGCCCGGAGGCGTGGAGCGGAAGAGAGGTCGCGACGGAGATCGGGCTAAACGAGGTGTTCATGCAACCGGCTCGACTTCGAAGGCGCACTCTACCTCGCCTCGCGCCACGACCCGCGCGCCTTCGGTAAGCGTGAAACGACTTCCCGGCTGGAGCCGGTCGTCCGGCGCGTCGTCCATGAGAAAACGGACGAGGACGCGCTCTTCGCGGCTTCGTTTTTCCTGTGGATACACGACGATGCTCCACGCCTCACAGGGGCCGCCGGGGGCCTCGAACAGCGCGACGGTGGCGTATCCCCGAGGTGGCAGCGTTGCGCGCCCACCCTCTTCGGGAGAAAGCCAGTGGAGGTGCGAAAGGGCGTGCTTCATGGTTCATCCTCGGCAAACGACACCCTGCAGAACGGCAAAAGCGCTAGGGGGGCAAAACGCGCCGGCCCGATGCCGTCAAGGTGCGCCCAGCGATGCATGGCGGCGGC
>CBDUCD010000481.1:0-2257 GCA_965365535.1 uncultured Rhodothermales bacterium
CCAGATTGCCCAGTCCATTTACGGAGGAATAGCGCCATGAAAGCACCTTTGCAGCACCAAGCGCCTCGTCCTGCAAGCTTTACCCCCGTTTCCCGCGCCCTCGTGCAGCGGTGCAGTTGCGGGCAGCACGCCGGGCCCGGCGGCAGTTGCACCGCGTGCAAACGCAAAAAAGGACTCCACGCCGCGCCGGGCGGTGGGGGCAAGGCAGCGCCCGCGCGGGGTGTGCGGGTGGAATTGCAGCCGCACACGGCGCGCCCCGAACAGTTCAGGCAGATGTCGGCCATTTACGCCAAGGGGCAGACGGCGGTGCTCGACCATTCGGGCAGCGTGCGCGCCCTCGACCTGGCGCCGGCGGCGCCGCGCGAGACGGGCGCGCAGCTGGACACCATCCGGCGGCGCTTCGGGGCAAAGGGGCTGGGGCAGACGCTGCACGGGCTGGCGGCCACGCGCGGCAGCCATTTCGTGCGCTCGGCCCTCGGGGCGGCAGGCGCGGCGACGCGGCAGGCGCAGATGGCAAACGTGTCGAGTGCTTCGGAGGAGGAGCTTTTCGCCCGGCCCGACGCGTCGCCGGGGCGCCTCGATGCCTCGGTGACGGACTTGCTGGCGCGGCCCGAGGGCGGGCAACCCCTCCCCGAGAGCCTGCGGGCGCGGCTCGCTGCCCATACGGGCGACGCGCTGGGGGACGTGCGCCTCTACAATACGCCCCAGGCGCACCGGGCCGCCGATGCCGTCGGCGCGCAGGCGTTTGCCGTGGGGCGGTCGGTGTATTTCGGCGCGGGCGCCTACCAGCCCGGCAGCACGCAGGGGCAGCAGCTACTGGCCCACGAGGTGGCCCACACCGTGCAGCAGCGCGGCGCCGCCATGCCCTCTTTCGGGGCACTCCAGGTGGGGCGCCCCGCCGACGCGCACGAGCGGCAGGCCGACGCCTTCGCCCAGTCCGTAGTGCGCGGCGACGCGGCGCCCGCCCTCGCCCCGGCGCCGGCCCTTCAGGTGGCCCGCGTGCAGCGCGCCATCAGCTTTGCCCGCTCCAACGACGCCATCGCCACCAACACGATGGGCGTTGGCGAAGGGGCGGCGGGCTTCCAGATTCGCCCCAACGCCACGCCGCTTTTCGACTGGTGGGCCGACGTGCAGATCAACGGCAACGCGGGCGACCCGTGCGGCAGCTGGCAGGTGGGGCCGCACCAGGTGGTGCGCGTGTACGGGCAAACTATCCACTGGGGCAGCGGCGCCAACCGGGCCACACGCCGGTGCAGCCTGTCGGCGCTGCCCATCCGCGACGCCACGGCGGCGGGCAACACCTGGTACCACGATGCTTTTGCCCAGAGCTTCGGCGCCTGCGGCGACACGCGCAACACGGGCCTGCGCGACAGCCCGCAGACGGCCCTCATCCCGTGGGCCAGCCCCGTAGCCGGCAAGGGCGGCCCGACGGGCAGCTTTTACTACGGCGTCGGCTTCGTGGCCTACATCTCGGCGCGCGACACGGCGGCGGGCACGTTCCGCGACCTGGCCAACATGTACTGGAATACGAGCATCCAGGGCACCTTCGACACGGCGCAGCCCGTCGGGTCGCGCGTGACGGCCACGGGCGGCGCCGTCAACCGCAGCCGCGCCATGGATGGCGGCAGCGGCGAGTTTCCCGCCATGCACGGCGGCGCCATCGCCAACGCCAGCCACTCGTGCACCGACTCCTGATACTGCTGTGCGCCGCGCTGGCCGCGTGCACCGCCCCTCCAAGCCCCCTACCCATGGAAACCCGCATCTACCAGATCGCGCCCGACGCGCTGCCCCCAGGCGGCCCGGCGCTGGGCGTCGTGCCCCGAGGCGCCGGGGCCGATGGCGCGGCCCGGTACAGGGAGCTGCCCGCCGAAGTGCTGCCCGCCGGCAGGCCGCTCGTGGCCCTCGTCCGCACCCCCGTCCTGACCTCGTCGGATACGGTCGCCGTGGCCGAGGCCGCGTGGCAGGGGCGCGAGGTGCATGTGACGGTGGAGATGACGACGTACACGGGCACGCTGTTCGCCAACGTGCCGTACGTCGGCCTCGTCGAGGCGGACCTGGGGGCGCCCGCACCCGGCCCCTACACCCTCGTCGTGACGTGGCGCACGCGGCCTTTCGATGATCTGGCGCGTCCCGACGACACCGGCGCGCCCACCGCTACCACCCGCCGGCTCGACTTCCAGGTTCGTTAACCCTCTTTTCCCGTGAGCGGCTTTTCCCGATCTCCGCGTGTGCAGAAAGGCGCCATCGTGGGCGTGGA
>CBDUCD010000482.1:0-2256 GCA_965365535.1 uncultured Rhodothermales bacterium
CGAGGTCAACCTTGTTCATGAACACGACGATGTACGGCACGCCCACCTGGCGCGCCAGCAGGATGTGCTCGCGCGTCTGCGGCATCGGCCCGTCGGTGGCCGCCACGACGAGGATGGCGCCGTCCATCTGCGCCGCGCCCGTGACCATGTTCTTGACGTAGTCGGCGTGGCCGGGGCAGTCCACGTGCGCGTAGTGGCGCTTCTCGGTCTCGTACTCGACGTGCGCCGTGGCAATCGTGATGCCGCGCTCGCGCTCCTCGGGCGCGTTGTCGATCGAGTCGAAGGAGCGCACCACGTTGGCGCCGCCGGGCACCCGGCGCGAGAGCACCGTCGTGATGGCCGCCGTGAGCGTCGTCTTGCCGTGATCCACGTGGCCGATCGTGCCCACGTTCACGTGAGGCTTCGTTCGCTGATAAGTCTCCTTTGCCATATTGAGAGGGGTTAAAAGTCCGTTTTCAAAAAGTTACGCCGCAACGCCTTTCGCGCTTGAAATGATCTCTTCCGACACCGACTTCGGCACTTCCTCATAATGATCGAACGTCATCGAGTAGAGCGCGCGCCCCTGGGTAATGGAGCGCATGTCGGTCGAGTAGCCGAACATCTCGGAAAGCGGCACGAGCGCTTTGATGACCTGGGCGTCGTTGCGCTGCCCCATGGACTGGATGCGGCCCCGCCGGCTGTTGAGGTCGCCAATCACGTCGCCCATGTACTCGTCGGGCGTGATGACCTCGACGGCCATGATGGGCTCCATGATGATGGGCTGCGCGCGGCGCGCGGCCTCGCGGAAGGCCATGCGGCCCGCGATCTCGAACGAAAGCTGGTCGGAGTCCACGTTGTGGAACTTGCCGTCGTAGAGCCGCGCCTTGATGCCCTCGATGGGATACCCGGCCAGCGGCCCCTGCTGGAGCGCGCTCTGCAGGCCTTTCTGCACGCTGGGGATGAACTCTTTCGGGATGGCGCCGCCCGTGATGCCGTTCTCGAACTCGAAGCCGACGCCCGTTTCGTTCGGGCCGATCTCGACGTAGATCTCGGCAAACTGGCCGCGCCCACCCGACTGCTTTTTGTGCGTGTAGTGCTCGTCCACGGTTTTGCGGATGGCTTCGCGGTAGGCCACCTGCGGCTTGCCCACATTCGCCTCCACCTTGAACTCGCGGCGCAGCCGGTCCACGATGATTTCCAAGTGCAGCTCGCCCATGCCGGCGATAATGGTCTGACCCGTTTCCTCGTCCGTCGAAACCTTGAACGTCGGGTCTTCCTCGGCGAGTTTTTGCAGGCCCGTGCCCAGCTTGTCGAGGTCGGCTTTCGTCTTGGGTTCGATGGCGATGCGGATGACGGGCTCGGGGAAGTCCATCGACTCGAGCTGGATCGGGTGATCCGGGTCGCAGATGGTGTCGCCCGTTTTCACGTCTTTGAGGCCCACGGCGGCGGCAATGTCGCCGGCCTGCACGTGGTCCACGTCCTCGCGCGTGTTGGCGTGCATGAACAGGATGCGCCCGATGCGCTCCTTGCGCTCGGTCGTCGCGTTGAGCACCTGCGTGCCCTTGTCGAGCGCGCCCGAGTACACGCGGAAAAACGTCAGCTTGCCCACGTACGGGTCGGTGGCAATCTTGAAGGCGACGGCGGCGAAAGGCGCGTTGGGGTCGGGCGTGCGCACCTGCTCGCTTTCGGTGCGCGGGATCAGACCCGTCACGGGAGGCAGGTCGAGCGGCGAGGGCAGGTAGTCCACGACGCCGTCGAGCAGGCGCTGCACGCCTTTGTTCTTGAACGACGAGCCGCAGAAAACCGGCGTGATGGACATCGAGATGACGGCCTTGCGGACGGTGCTCTTGACCTCCTCGACGGTGATTTCCTCGCCTTCGAGGTACTTCATCAACAGCTCGTCGTTGTGTTCGGCAACGGCCTCGAGCAGGTTGATGCGCCAGTGGCGCGCCTCGGCCTTCAGGTCCTGCGGGATGTCGATCTCGTCCCACGTCATGCCCTGCGTCTCGTCGTGCCAGACGATGGCTTTGTTGAGCACGAGGTCCACGATGCCTCTGAACATCTCGCCCTCGCCGATGGGAATCTGGAGCGGGACGGCGTTCGCCTTGAGGCGATCCTTCATCTGCTGGACGGCCTCGAAAAAGTTGGCGCCCGTGCGGTCCATCTTGTTGACGAACGCGATGCGCGGCACGTGGTACTTGTCCATCTGCCGCCACACGGTTTCCGACTGCGGCTCGACGCCGCCGACGGAGCAGAACAGCGCCACGGCGCCGTCGA
>CBDUCD010000483.1:0-2252 GCA_965365535.1 uncultured Rhodothermales bacterium
GTAGCGCTCCAGCCCCTCGACGGTCGTCGTGACGTTCATGCCGCCGACGGCGCTCTGGATCACGTCCTGCACGTCGCCCGAGGTGAGGCCGTAGCGCGCCGCCGCGGCGCGGTCCACCTCGATGTCGAGAAAAGAGCCGCCCATGACGCGCTCGGCATACGCGCTGCGCGTGCCCGGCAGCGCCTTGACGGCCTGCTCCACCTCGCGCCCCAGGCGTTCAAGCGTCGCCAGGTCGGCGCCCGCGATTTTGACGCCCACGGGCGTCTTGATGCCCGTCGCCAGCATGTCCGTCCGCGTTTTGATGGGCATCGTCCACGCGTTCGTGAGGCCGGGAAAGGCGAGGGCGGCGTCCATCTCGCGCGTCAGTTGCTGGCGCGTCATGCCCGGGCGCCACTCGTTTTCGGGCTTGAGGACAATCGTGGTTTCGAGCATCGAAAGCGGCGCGGGGTCGGTCGCCGTCTCGGCCCGCCCGACCTTGCCGAAAACGCGCGCCACCTCGGGAAACGAGGCGATAATGCGGTCCGTCCGCTGCAAAATCTCCTTCGCGCCCTGCGGACTCACGCCCGGCAGCGTCGTGGGCATGTACAGCAGGTCGCCTTCCCACAGGGGCGGCATGAACTCGCTGCCGATCTGCGGAAACGGCACGTACACGCCGCCCAGCAGCATCCGCTGCACGGGCAGGACGGTGAGCAGGAGCAGCGAAAAGCCGACGACGAGCACCGCCTTCGGGTGCCGCAGCGTGCCCCGGATGAGGGGGCGGTAGGCGCGGATGAAAAACCGGGCAACGGGGTTTTCGTCCTCGCGCCGGATGCGGCCCTTCACGAATACGGCCATGAGGGCGGGCACGAGCGTGACGGCCAGGATGCTGGCCGCCGCCATCGAAAACGTCTTCGTGAGCGCGAGCGGGCGGAACAGCCGCCCCTCGACCTGCTCGAGCGTGAAGACGGGCAGAAAGCTGACCGTCACGATGAGCAGCGAGAAAAACAGGCTCGGCCCCACCTCTTTCGCCGCCTCAATCACGGCGCGCAGGCGGGCGGATTCGGAGAGATTGGAGGTTGGTGGCTGGCGGTTGGAACGGAGAGACGCGTTTCCCTCCCCGCTCGAACCGCGAGCTGCCAGCCGCTCCAGGTGCTTGTGGGCGTTCTCGACCATCACGAGGCTCGCGTCCACCATCACGCCAATGGCGATGGCGATGCCGCCCAGGCTCATGATGTTGGCGTTGATGCCCAGCCCGTACATCACGCCCAGCGCCGCGAGAATGCCCACGGGGACGGTCACGACGGCCACGAACGCGCTGCGGAAGTGCAGCAGAAACACGATTACGACGAGGGCGACGACGAGCAGCTCTTCCCAGATTTTCGACGTGAGCGTGCTGATGGCCCGCCCGATAAGGGCGCTGCGGTCGTACTCCGTCACGACTTCGACGCCCGGCGGCAGGCCCGGCGCGAGTTCGGCCAGCCGCGCCTTTACCGCCGCGATGGTGGCCTGGGCGTTTTCGCCGTAGCGCATCACGACGATGCCGGCCACCACCTCGCCCTCGCCGTCCACGTCGGCAATGCCGCGCCGGATTTCGGGGCCGAGCCGCACGTCGGCCACCTGCCCGACGGTCACGGGTGTGCCGCCTTCGGCGCGCAGCACCACGCCCCGGATGTCGTCGAGGCCTCTGAGGTAGCCCTTGCCGCGCACGATGAACTCGCGCTCGCCCAGTTCGAGCAGGCGCCCGCCCACGTCGCGGTTCGAGCGCTGGAGCGCGTCCATGACGGCGCGGATGGGGATGCCGTAGG
Source organism: uncultured Rhodothermales bacterium (assembly GCA_965365535.1). GTDB lineage: Bacteria > Bacteroidota > Rhodothermia > Rhodothermales > BA12 > CBDUCD01. The sequence goes on from CBDUCD010000483.1 coordinate 1,785, forward strand.
CCGCCAGCTTTTGCGGATCGACGACGACCTGGTACTGCTTCTGGAAGCCGCCCAGCGTGGCCACTTCGGCGACGCCCTCGACGGCCTGGAGTTCGTACTTGAGGTAGAAATCCTGGATGGAACGGAGCTGGGCGAGGTCGTAGCGGCCCGTCGTGTCGCGCAGCGAGTACTGGAACACCCAGCCCACGCCCGTCGCGTCGGGGCCGAGGGCGGGGCTGGCCCCGGCGGGCAACTTGTCCTGAATCTGGCTGAGGTATTCGAGCACGCGGCTGCGCGCCCAGTACATGTCCGTCCCGTCCTCGAAGATGACATAGACGAAGCTGGTGCCGAACATCGAGTAGCCGCGCACCGTCCGGGCAAAAGGCACGCTCAGCAGGGCGGACGTGAGCGGGTACGTCACCTGCTCCTCGACAATCTGCGGCCCCTGCCCCGCGTAGTCGGTGCGGATGATGACCTGCACGTCGCTCA
>CBDUCD010000484.1:0-2240 GCA_965365535.1 uncultured Rhodothermales bacterium
GACGGCTTCAAAACCGAGGCTGTCATTGACCAGCTGGTCGTCGTGGGCGAGGGGCGCGAGTTTCTGACGGCCCTTGTCGTGCCCAACCTGGAGGTGGCGCAGACGCTGACGGGCGCCTCGACCGAAGACGCCGCCTTCGGGCACCCGGCCCTCAAAGCGCACCTGGAAAACCTTTTCCGCCAGTACTCGCGCGGCGCCGCCTCGCACGAGAAAATCCGCGACTTCCGCCTCGTGCGCGACCCCTTCACGGTTGATAACGAGATGATGACGCCGACGCTGAAGCTGAAACGGCGCGCCATCGAAACCGCCTACGCCGACACGATTGACGAGATGTACGCCGAGGTGGTGTAGGGTTGGGCGGGTTTGCTGGTTGGTTGGGTTTGTTGGATTGGTTTTCTACTCGATTCAGCCCTCAACCACCAACAAACCAACCATCAACAAACAAACCATCAACAGATCATCCAACCGCGAGGCCGAGCCGAGCGATCCACCCTCCCCTGTGCCGCCCGACGTTCTCGCCTCCGCGCCCGTTTCCGCAATTCCCGGCCTCCAGCTTCAAAACGGCTTCCGCCTGCGCGACGGGCAGGCCCGCTTTCTGGGCAAACTCGCCGACGCCTTTGCCCGCGGCGAGACGGGCCACCTGGGCGTGTTCGTGCCCGGCTACGGCAAGACCATCACCGCCCTCGCCTCCTTCGTCATTGCCCACCGGCTGGGCGTGGCGCAGAAACTCGTCGTGTTCGTGCCGCGCGGCAACCTGCGCGACCAGTACGCGGACGCCGCCGCGCTCCAGCGCGTTTTTGCCGACCTGGGGGCGCCGCCCTTCGCGTTCTGCGTGGCCGACTCCGACCAGGTGTTCCTCAAAAACCTCCACACGCCCATCGTCGTCACCACGTACCAGTATGCCAGCGGCGCGGGCGGCAACCGGGCGCTGCTGCGCTACTGCGAAAGCGCGCCGTGCCTGTTCGTGTTCGACGAAGTGCACCACCTCTCCGACGACGGCACGTGGGCCGGGCAGATCGGGCGGTTTCCGCACAGCGCCAGCGTGGCCCTCTCGGGCACGCCCATGCGCAGCGACAACAAAACGCTGTTCGGCGTGCCCTTCGAGCGGCGCGACGATGGCGAGCAGTACTACGTAGCCCTCCACGAAGTGGGCCTGCGCGACGCCCACGCCGAGGGCGGCATCCTCAAAACCGTCGCCGCGCACGTGGTGGACTACCACCTGCGCCTCGTCCGCGACGACACGGGCGACGAGGTCGAGGTGTCGCTTTCGGGGCTGCGCGAGATGGCGCGCGACAGCAGGGAACTCGACGCCTTTCTGGCCCGCCGCAAGCTGCGCTTCCACGACGTGTACCTCGACACCCTCTTGCGCCCGGCCTTTACGCGCTTTGCCGAAAAGCGCCGCGCCCTCGCGGGCTGGGCTGTTGCCAACGGCGTGCCCGCCCCGCGCCCGCCGCAGATGCTCGTCATCGCCATGAGCAACAGGCACGCCCGGGCCATCCTGCACTTCGTGCGCCGGCATTTCGGCGCCTTCTCGTCGGATCGCATCGGCCAGGATTTGCCCGCGCGGGACTGCGCCCGGACGCTCGACCGCTACCGCGACGGCGCCCTCGACGTGATGGTGCAGGTGGACATGATTGGCGAGGGGACGGACATCAAACCCATCTCGACGGTCGTCAAGGCCGACCTGGTGCGGGCGCCGGGCAAAACGCTCCAGCAGGTGTTTCGCGGGATGCGCTACTACGACGCCTGGCCCGAAGCCCTCAACACGTGCGACCTCTACGCCGCGAATGACTCGGACGTGGTGGGCGTGCTCGAATGGCTTGCGACGGAGCAGCAGATGGGCGTCAGGATGCGCAAAAAGCGCGCGGGTGGCGGCGCGGCGCCCACGAGCGCGCCCGAGCGGAGCCGGTGGGACCTGGCGCACGTCGAGCACCAGCGCATGAAGTCGCACGCGCTCGAACTCACGAGTGGCGCGGCGGGCGCCCAGCTTCAGGTGCGCGAGGTGCCTGCCGTGGTGGACGTGGCCGCGCGCGAAAAGGCGCTGCGCAAGGCGTGCGCCGCCCTCGCCGTCGAACTTCAGTACACGCTCCAGAACGCCGGTCGCCCCGCCGACGTGCGGCAGATCCACGCCCGCGCCCGGCAGGTGGTGGGACGCGCGCAGCAGCACCTGAGCCTGCCCGAGCTGGAGCAGAAACGCCGCTGGCTCGAACGCTGCCTCCGCAGCCGCCGCCTGCTCTGAA
>CBDUCD010000485.1:0-2220 GCA_965365535.1 uncultured Rhodothermales bacterium
CGACCGGCTTGCCGGGTTGATGTCGCCCTATCTGGAGGCGATCAGGCGGCGGCGTTCTGGGCCGTCACGAGTTGCGATTCGAGGTTGGCGCGCTGCACCTCGGCACTGAGCCGCTGGAACTTGGGCGTCGTGCCCGCCTCGACGCGCCGCGCCGTCTCGTTCTCGGTCTGGCGGGCGCGCTCGACACTCGCCTGCACCACGCGCGCCTGCTCCTGGGCCAGCAGGGCGGCGAAAAACTCCGACTCCACCTGGTTTTCGACGATCTGCACCTGCCGCTCGACCGTCCGCCGGTTGATGTCGGTGAGTTTTTTGGCGCCTTTGATGGCTGCAAACGCGGCACCGCTGTACAGCGTCTGCGTGATGGAAACCTGGTTCTGGAACGAATTGGGCACGCTGAACGGGTTGTCGCTCTGGTTGAGCACGATGCCCGCGCGGTTGTAGCCCGCGTTCAGCGAGTCGCCAAAGGCTTCGAAGGGGATGGGGCTCGTGCCCGGGTCGGTGTCCGTGCGGGCGCGCTCGTTGTAGGCCAGCCAGTCCACGAAGCCCAGCGAGCCGAACAGCCCGCCGGCGTCGCTACCGGCAAAAGGGTTGGCGCTTTTCAGGTTGCGCGTGTACGACGACGACAGGGCCACGTCGGGCATGACGGACGCCCACGCCTCGCGCACCTGCGCCTGCGCGTTGTCCACGTCCAGCCGGATGCTCTGGAGCACGTAGCTCTGCACGCGCGCAATCTCGCGGGCCTCGTCGAGGGTGATGGAGAGGGGGCCGGAGGGCACCGTCTGCGCGCGCAAGGGCAGCGCCAGCACGGCCATCAGCGCGATAAGGGGAAGTCGAGCAGTCATGGGGCGAGTGGGAATGACGGCTTATCGGGAAAGGGTGAACGCCTGGTCGGGCTGCATCACGAGGCCGTCGAACAGCATCGTGGCGATGAAATCCGCCGCCGCGTCGGGCGTGGTGGGGGCCTGCTGCGGTGCCCCGGGCGCGCACGCGCAGACGGTAAAGAGGTAGTTGAGGTGGCCCTGCACGTGGCCGACAATCGAGTACGCCACGGTCCGCGCGTCGAGCGGGCGCATACTGCCCTGCTTCATGCCCGCCTCGATGGCCGGCGCAATCTCGTCCACGACGCGCTCGCGCAGCGCCGCCATGTGGGCGCCGTGTTCGGGCGTAAACGCCATGCGGTGCGCCTCTTTCATGAGGATGCTGAAGAGGTCGCGCCCTTCGACGAAAAAAGTGAGCAGCGTATAGACGAAGTCGCGCATCACGGCGCGCACCGGCCGGCCCTGCTGCTCGGGCGCCCGGAAAAAGTCGTGGACGGCGCCGCACAGCCTGTCGTAGAGGTCGTCCATGACGGCGTACAGGATTTCCTGCTTGCCGCCCTCGAAATAGTTGTAGAGCGTGCCCTTGCCAAACTCGGCGCGGTCGGCGATTTCGTCGAGCGTGGCCTGTTCGTAGCCTTTTTCGGCGAACACGGCGCGGGCGGCGTCGAGCATCGCCTGCCGGCGGGCCTGGCGCTCGCGGTCGCGGCGGGAAAGAGGCGGGGCGGGGGCTTCCAACAGGGTAGGCGACTCGTGGGTGCTGCGCGTGACCAGCCGGTCACGTTTTGGCCCCCTACGTCACTTCACCCGCGTGGGATGCAGCCGCTGTGTTAACAGACGGCGAAGAGTGCGCGCACTTCAAAAGACCTCCCGCAAGGTCGCCTGCCGCGGGTGACACCCCGCCGTCTTAATGTGCGCCCGGGACGCTAATAGGGGCTCAGGCCGCGAGCGCGGGCGTCACCTCGTCCAGGAGCGCCTGCTTTTCGTCCCAGTGCAGAAAAGCGTAGCGGAAGCCGTTGCGGGCGATCTGCCGCAAATCCTCCTCGCCCACGCCGCAGCGCGTGTGGACGCGCCACAGCTCCTCGGTCACGCTGGTGCGGCTGAAAAGCCGGTTGTCGGTGTTGATGGTGACGGGCACGCCGGCGGCGACGTACTCGCGCAGGGGGTGCGCCTCGAACGAGGGGACGACGTGCGTCTGCACGTTACTCGTCGGGCAGATTTCGAGGGGAATCTGGTGGTCCACGACGTACTGGAGCAGCGCCGGGTCGTCGCGCAGCGTCACGCCGTGCCCGATGCGGTGGGCGCCGCACTTGAACAGCGCCTGGTGGATGGACGACGGCCCGAAGCTCTCGCCCGCGTGGACGGTGATGCCGAGCAGGTGGTTTTTGGCGTGGTAGAACGCCGC
>CBDUCD010000486.1:0-2220 GCA_965365535.1 uncultured Rhodothermales bacterium
TCGCCGACATCCACTTCAACTACCAGTACGCGCTCGCGGCGCTGGAGGCCGGCGTGGCCAAGGTGCGCATCAACCCCGGCAACATCGGCAAGCCCGAGTGGGAGCGCGAGGTGCTGCTGGCGGCGAAAGAGAAAGGCATCCCCATCCGCATCGGCGTCAACTCGGGCTCGCTCGAAAAAGACATCCTCGACAAGTACGGCTACCCGCAGCCCGAGGCGCTTTTCGAAAGTGCCATGCGCCACGTCGAAATCTGCGAGCGCGAAGGCTTCCGCGACGTGATCATCTCCGTCAAGCACTCGGACGTGTTTTTCATGATCCAGGCGTACCGCCTGCTGGCCGAGCGCACGGACTACCCCCTCCACCTGGGCGTGACCGAAAGCGGCTCGCTCTCGATGGGGCCCATCAAAAGCTCCATCGGCATCGGCAGCCTGCTGGCCGACGGCATCGGCGACACGATCCGCGTGAGCCTGGCTGCCGACTCGGTCCACGAGGTCGAGGTGGGGCACCAGATTCTCAAGGCGCTGCGGCTGGGGCGGCCCGGCGTCAACATCATCGCGTGCCCCACGTGCGGGCGCCTCGCGGGCGACCTGTTCACCATCGTGAATGAGGTCGAGGCGGCGGTCAAGGCGCGAGGCTTCACGAAGGATCTCAACGTGGCCCTCATGGGCTGCGCCGTCAACGGGCCGGGCGAGGCGGCAGGCGCCGACCTGGGCATCTCGCTGGGGCGGGGCCGCGCCCACCTGTTCAAACGCGGCCAGATGCTGCGCACCGTCGAGGAAGATCAGATCGTGGATGCCGTGATCGAGGCGATTGAAAACTGGGAAGAAGAGGAGGCGCCTGTTTCTTGATGGTTTGATAATGCTGGTAACACCGGTGTGAATCAGGTTTCGGACTTGGAATAAGACGTCTGAACAGAGGTTGTGAGGCGGACTGCCACCAGAGGCAGCATTTATAGCCCCAACCTCTCACGTCCATGAAAAAAGTTTACCTGCTTCCCCTTTTCGCGTTCTTTTTCGCCACCGCTGCCCCGGCGCAGACGGTATCGCCCGTAGTCGGGGCGCCGCCGGGTTTCATCACGCAGACGGCCCAGACGCAGGCCGCGATGACGCCCGAGACGGCGCTCGAGATGCTCAAAGAAGGCAACGCGCGCTTTGTCGAAAACCGGCCGCTGGCGCGCAACTACGCCCAGCAGATCGCCCTGACGGCCAGCGGCCAGTACCCGCACTCGGTCATCCTCGCCTGCATAGACTCGCGCGGCCCGGTGGAGGTGATTTTCGACCAGGGCATCGGCGACGTGTTCGTGCCGCGCGTGGCGGGCAACTTCGTCAACACCGACATTCTGGGTTCGATGGAGTTTGCAACGGCCGTGGCCGGCGCCCGGCTCGTCGTGGTGCTGGGCCACACCGAGTGCGGCGCGGTAAAAGGCGCGTGCGACCGCGTCGTGATGGGCAACCTCACGAGCACGCTCGCCAACATCGCGCCGGCACTCTACACCGTCTCGATCAACCAGGAGATCGAGGGCGAGCGCTCGTCGAAAAACAAGGCGTTCGTGCACGCCGTCACGGTCGAGAACGTGCGCGAGACGGTGAAAAACATCACCGACCGCAGCGCCGTCATTGCCGAACTCGTCGAGAGCGGCAAGGTGCGGGTCGTGGGGGCGCTCCACGACGTTTCGACAGGCCGGGTGACGTTTCTCGACTGATTGACGCTGGGCGCTGGCGCGAGGGGTCTGCCTGGGATGCCGGGCAGGCCCCTCTGCCACTTGCTCCTGTTCTGGCACCATACCACCGTCTCTATGCTACAGCGGATACTGCTGCCCCTCGGCCTGCTCGCGGTGCTGCTTTTTCTCCCGGCGCGCGCGCGAGCGCAAAGCCAGCCCATTACCCTGGGCACCAGCCTGGCGCTGGAGCTGAGTGGGGGCCTCCAGTCGCGCGTGAGCTATGGCGTGCAGGCGCGCCCGGGCGAAGCAGACGCCCGGCGGCTGGGCGTGGGCCTGCGGCGCGCCCGCTTCCAGGCACGGCTCGTCTATGGCGGAAAGCTGGGTGCCGAGTACGACGTTGACGGCGCCTCGGGAAGCGTGCAGAGCGTGGACCTGTTCGGGTTCTACCGTTTCACTGACCGCCTCGAAATGCGGCTGGGGGTGCCCGCAGACGGTTTACCTGGAATTCGTCTTCCGCCCCATCGAGCGCTTTTTCCAGGGCGCCGAGCACGTCCGCCGGC
>CBDUCD010000487.1:0-2206 GCA_965365535.1 uncultured Rhodothermales bacterium
CGCTCATGATGGGCAGGTACGCGCCGCCCGCCACGCACGAACCCATGATGGCCGCAATCTGCGGGATGCCGCGCGCCGAGAGCACGGCGTTGTTGCGGAAAATGCGCCCGAAGTGCTCCTTGTCGGGAAAGATCTCGTCCTGGAGGGGCAGGAACACGCCCGCCGAATCTACGAGGTAGATGAGGGGGACGTGGTTTTCGAGGGCGATTTCCTGGGCGCGGAGGTTCTTTTTGGCCGTGATGGGAAACCACGCCCCCGCCTTGACGGTCGCGTCGTTGGCGACGACGAGGCAGCGGCGCCCGCTGACGAGCGCCAGCCCCATCACGGTGCCGGCGGCGGGGCAGCCGCCTTCGTCCTCGTACATCTCCCAGCCGGCAAACTGGCCCAGCTCGAAAAACGTCGTCCCCGGGTCAATGAGGGCGGCAACGCGCTCGCGGGCGGTCATCTTGCCGCGCTTGTGCTCGCGGGCGACGGCGCGGTCGCCCCCGCCCTCGGCCACCTGCGCCCGGCGCTGTTCGAGCAGGTCGAGCAGGGCGTCGTAGGCGGCGCGGCGCCGCGCAAAGGCGGCGCTGGCGGTGTCAACGGGGGTGCCCAGCAGGGCGGTGTTTGCAGCGGACATGGGCAGCGGAAAGGGCTTTTCTCGAAAGTAGGCCCCCGTGCCGCCCCCCTCCTACGCGCCGCGCCGCGTTTCAGACAATCGTCATCACTTTGCGGCGGATTTCGGCGGGCGCCTCGCCGGTCTTCTGCTGGATCAGGTTGATCATGCGGCTCAGGTTGCCGCGGGCGCCTTTCATCTCCGTCTCGTCGAAGTTGACCTCGCCCCACATGGCTTCAATCTGGTTGCGGACGCGGGTCCAGCTGTCGTTGAGTTGGCTGCGGGCCATAACGCTGTCTCTGTTGGTGTTGGAATAACGGGCTATAGAGTTACGGGAGGGCACAAAACGGGTTCCGGCCCCGACCGCCTTTGCCGATGCTCCGCGCACCGCTGCTACGCGGCAGCCTATATTCCGCCCGTCTTTTTCAAGCGACTCATGCATTTTCTCCTTGCCCTCGCGCGCGGCGCGTTCGGGCTGGCCGTCCTCATCGGCATTGCCGTGCTGTTTTCGAGCGACCGCCGCCGCATCAACTGGCGCATCGTGGGCGCGGGCGTGGGCCTCCAGGTGCTGTTTGCCCTGCTCGTGCTGAAAACGGCGCCGGGCAACGCCCTGTTTTCCCTTATCGGCAAGGGCTTTGCCAACCTGCTCCAGTTCACGCTCGCGGGCGCGCAGTTCATCTTCGGCCCCCTCGGCGCCGCCGACGGCCCGGCGGGCGTCGTGTTCGCCTTCCAGATTCTGCCGACGATCATCTTTTTCGGGTCGGTGATGTCCGTCCTCTACTACCTCAAGCTGGTGCAGCCCGTCGTGCGCGCCATTGGCGTGGCGATGGCCCGCGTGATGCGGCTCTCGGGCGCCGAGTCGCTGGCGGCGGCGGCCAACATTTTCATCGGGCAGACCGAGGCGCCCCTCGTCGTCAAGCCCTACATCGGCGGGATGACGCGCAGCGAGCTGTTCGCCCTCATGGTGGGCGGCATGGCGACGATTGCGGGCGGCGTGATGGCGGCGTACATCCAGTTTCTGGGCGGCAACGACCCCGTGCAGCAGGCGCTTTTCGCCAAGCACTTGCTGTCGGCCTCCATCATGAACGCGCCCGCGGCCCTGCTGCTCTCGAAGGTGATGATTCCCGAGACGGGCACGCCCGCCACGATGGGCCGGTCGGAGCTGGCCGACGCCAAAAACGGCGACAACGTGATCGAGGCGGCGGCGGCGGGCGCCAGCGACGGCCTCTCGCTCGCCCTCAACGTGGGCGCGATGCTGCTGGCCTTTATCGCCCTCATCGCCCTGTTGAACGCCATCCTGGGCTGGCTCGGGCACCCGACGGCAGGCGGCTACGAGGCCGTTTACGACCTCAACGCGGCCATCGCGCGGGCCACGGGCGGGCGCTTTACGAGCCTCTCGCTCGAAGCCATTTTCGGCTTCGTGCTCTCCCCCATCGCGTGGGTGATGGGGGTGGACTGGGCGGACGCGCTCACGTTCGGGTCGCTGCTGGGGCAGAAGGTCGCCATCAACGAGTTCGTGGCTTACCTGTCCCTTGCCGACGCCCGCGCCCTCATGAGCGAGCGCAGCGTCATCATCGCCACGTACGCGCTGTGCGGCTTTGCCAACTTCTC
>CBDUCD010000488.1:0-2200 GCA_965365535.1 uncultured Rhodothermales bacterium
CGTCGGACCGCCGGCGTCAGACCGTTGCCGTTGGCGGCTGGAAGCGCCGCGTGTACGCCGCCCCGATGGCGCCGCCCGCCGCGCCGAACAGCGAAGTCACCACGAGCCCGATCAAGAACTGCACGCCGAAAAACATGCCCAGCGAGACAGGCCGGTTCATCTGCCGGTTCATCTCGTCGAGCTGCTCGGGCGGCATGTTGGCCCCGAACGAATCCATCATGAGCTGGCTGATGGCCTGGTCGGCGCGGATGCCGGCAAGGGCGAGCACGTAGTTGAGAATGCTCGACAGGATGGTGGCGAAAATGGCGATGGCAACGCCCATCAGCACCGCGTCTTTGGAAGGCACGGCGATCCCATACGTTTTACCATAATGCGCAACCCCCACGACAGCACCAATGATGATGCCCGCGCAGCACAGCATGTTGATAAACCCCAGATACGAGGTCGAAAGGATGCCAGCGACGAGGCCGCCGATAATGATGGATTGGGTTTTGCTGGGCATGGAGAAAGGGCTTTGGGTGGGTGAGAAAGTTTCGCGCGGCAACGGTCAGCGGGTTGCGGCAAGCTCCGCGTCGGCGCCCGCCTGCACAGCCGGCGCCGCAAGAAACAGCCCCGCCAGCCCCCGCGCCAACAGGTAGGAGACGCCGAGTCCGAAAAAGGCGCCCGTGAGCACCTGGCTGGCCGTCGTGTTGGCGAACAGCCCGAGCGCGTCGCCGCCCCAGTCGAGGGCGAGGGGCGCGAGCGAGAAGGCGATGAGTGCGCGCGCGTGGCGCCACAGCCCGGCGTCCCAGCGGGCCACCCAGGGAAACACGAGCGACCCCGCCAGCAGCCCGGCGTAAATGCCCGTGCAGCGGTGGCAGACGGCAAGGGCGTGGCCGTTGAGGTGGAAAGAGCGCTCGGGCATCTGGTGGCAGACGGCGTGAAAGGCCAGGCGCAGCGCGTCGGCAAGGGGGCCGGGCGCGAGGGCCGGCACGAGGGCCAGCCCCAGGATGGTGCCCGCCAGCAGCGCGCCCAGCGCCGCGCCCCGGCGGGCGGCGGACGGACTAAGTGGGACGAAGGGCGTGTGGCGGGGCATCGGGGCGCGGGCGTGATTTCAAAGATAACGCGAAGCGCGGCAGGCGTGCCCTTTTCGGCGCCGACGGGCTGGAACAGCGCTGCAGGCGTGTGGTATTTTGGCACTCGAACAGGGAGAGTGCTAAACGGCGCCTCCCCTTCCGTCCCCAATCACAAACCGGACTGTTTGCGCAATGGCAAGCATCACACCCCTGGCCGACCGCGTGGTCGTCAAGCCCGAGGCCGCCGAGGAAAAAACCTCCAGCGGCCTTTTCATCCCCGACACCGCTAAGGAGAAGCCCCAGCGCGGCACCGTGATCGCTGTCGGCCCTGGCCGCTACGAAAACGGCACCAAGATCGACATGTCGGTCAAAGCGGGCGACAAGGTGCTCTACGGCAAGTACGCCGGCACCGAAATCTCGCTCGACGGCGACGACGTCATGATCATGCGCGAGAGCGACATCCTGGGCATTATCGCCTGAACTGGCGGCCCCGCCCCAACCCATTCAAAGAACCACTATGGCTAAACAGATCATTTTCAACACCGACGCGCGCGCGGGCCTCAAGCGCGGCGTTGATGCGCTTGCCAACGCCGTCAAGGTGACGCTTGGCCCCAAGGGTCGCAACGTGATCCTCGAGAAGAAATTCGGCGCCCCCACCGTCACCAAGGACGGCGTCTCCGTCGCCAAGGAAATCGAACTCGACGACAAGGTCGAGAACGTCGGCGCGCAGATGGTCAAGGAAGTGGCTTCCAAGACGAGCGACGTGGCCGGCGACGGCACCACGACGGCGACCGTGCTGGCGCAGGCCATCATCACGAGCGGCCTCAAAAACGTGACCGCGGGCGCCAACCCGATGGACCTCAAGCGCGGCATTGACAAGGCCGTCGAGAAAATCGTGGCGCACCTGCGCGAGCAGAGCCGCGAGATCGACTCGAAAAACGAGATCTCGCAGGTTGCCTCCATCTCGGCCAACAACGACAAGGCCATCGGCGAACTCATCGCCGAGGCGTTCGACAAGGTCGGCAAGGACGGCGTCATCACCGTCGAGGAAGCGAAGGGCACCGAGACGACGCTGGACGTGGTCGAGGGGATGCAGTTCGACCGCGGCTACCTCTCGCCCTACTTCGTGACCAATCCGGACACGA
>CBDUCD010000489.1:0-2186 GCA_965365535.1 uncultured Rhodothermales bacterium
CGTGCAGGCGCGGCGCGTCCTCGTGGCGGTGTTCTTTGAGCGAAGCCAGCAGGCGTTCGTAGCCGTACTCCTCGTCGGCGGCGTTGCGGCTCTCGACGACGCCGTCGGTGTAGAGCGCGAGCACGTCGCCGGGCTGGAGCGGCAGCGTCTGCTGGGTCAGCAGCGCGCCAAAGGTGCTGCCCCGGTCCAGCCCCAGCCCCAGGCCGGGCGTGCGCAGCAGGTGCGGCGTGCCCGCCAGCGGCACGTACGCCGCCGGGCAGTGCCCCGCGCGGGCAAAGGTGAACGTCTCGGCAACGGGGTCGAGGACGCCGTAGAGCGCCGTCACGAACGTGTTGCGCTCGAGCGTGCGGGCCAGGGCGCGGTTGGCCTGCTCCATGAAACGCTGCGGCGAGGGCGCCGACAGCGTGAGCGACTGGAAGATGCCCTGCATCTCGGCCATGTAAAACGAGGCCGACGTGCCCTTGCCCGACACGTCGGCCACGATCACGGCCAGCCGCCCGTCGTCGAGGGGGGCAAAGTCGTAGTAGTCGCCGCCGACTTCCATCGCCGACACGCTCGTCGCGGCGAGGGAGAGGCCGCGCACGTGGGGCAGCTCCTGGGGCATCAGCCGGCGCTGCACGGCGCGGGCAATGTCGAGTTCGCGCGCCAGGCGCTCTTTCACGATCTGCTCCTCGAACAGGCGCGCGTTGTCGAGGGCGAGGGCGGCCTGGGCGGCAAACAGCCCGAGGGCGTCCACGTCGTCGCGCTCGAAGGCCTGCGTCACCTCGCGGGCCACGAACAAGACGCCCAGCACCTCGGCGCGGGCCACGAGCGGCACGGCCACGACGCTGTCGAAGCCGTCGCCGGGGCGCACGCGGAAGCGGTGGTCGGCAAACGCCTGCTCGACGACGAGCGGCGCGCGCCGCTGCCGCACGTCGTCCACGAGGGCGGCCACGTCCATCGAGCGGTACACGTCGGGGGCGGCAATGCCCCGGGCGGCCACCACTTCGGCACTCGCCGGGCCGAGGTTGGGGTCGAAGAGAATCAGCCACGCCTTGTCGGCGGCGCCGGCCTCGACGGGCGAGGCGGCAATGGTCGAGACGAGTTTCTCGCGCTCGAACACCTGCCCGATGAGGCCCGAGAGGGACTGCAGGGCCGCCATCTCGTCGGTTTTGCGGCGGAAGTCACCTGTCGTGGGCAGGTGGAACAGCAGAAAGAGAAAGGCCGTCAGGCAGTAGAGCGTCGCAAACCCGATGGCCATCTGGGTAAAAAGGCGCAGGGGGTAGCTGTAGTAGAGCAGGTAGCCGAAATCGCCCGCGAGCAGGCCATTGGCGCCCGTGCCCAGCCCGAAGGCGAGCAGCCCACCCAGCAGCGTCACCAGCCCGATGATGGTCATCTTGTCGCCAAAGGGCAGGTACACGATCCACGACACGCGCAGCGCGTTGACGGCCATGAGGACGACGGCGGGCAGGATGATGAGGCTCGTCGTCATGCCGAACGTGGTGCCGGGCGCCATGCCGACGGTGCTGAGGGCGGCGATGAGCATGGCCACGAGCATGGCGTACCAGTTGCGCTGGCTGGCGCGTGTGCGCTTGAAAAGCACCAGCTCGCGCAGCCGCAGCAGCAGGTAAAACGCGACCGCCGCCTCGCCCAGGGCAAAGGCGCACATCTTGAGCACGGTCAGCAGCGTCAGGGGCGTGCCCGTGGCCAGGTCGAAGCCGAAGGTGGTGTAGCCGTCGGGGTCGAGGCCGTCGGGGGCGTTGATCGCCAGCAGGCCGCGCCCCGCTGCCAGGCTGCCGAACACGACGAGCAGCAGCATCCAGAACAGCCGGGCGCGCGTGACGGCGCGCTCGCGCAGCACGTGCATCATCACCATCCAGAGGGCGCCGTAGCAGACGAACGTCGTCAGGTGATAGGCTACCTGCGCGGCCCATCCGGGCTGCTGCCCCATCTGCCACGCGATGCCGTGGTACACGGCGGTAAGCAGAAACGCCGCGCCGCACACGAGGGCCAGGGCCAGCCGGCGCACACGCGTGCCGGTGGCCATGCTGACGGCCTGTTCGGAAGATCGGGCGAGAAATCTGGCACGCATAGGGCGCCCCTTACGCGGGGGTCGGGGACGGGTTACGAAGATAGGGAGGTTGGCGGGTGGAGGTTTGCGATTGGAGTGGTGGTGAGGTGGCGAGGTAGTGGGGTGGTTGGTGGAG
>CBDUCD010000490.1:0-2181 GCA_965365535.1 uncultured Rhodothermales bacterium
GCGGTGTCCACCTCCACGAAGTCTATGTGCTGTTCGAGGCAGCCCCGCCGGAAGCGCTGCGAGAAGTCGGCCACGGCGGCCTGGTAGGCGGGCTGGAGGGCACCCGGCTGGAGCGTCATCTCCTCGCCCGTCTCGGCGTCCACGAAGCGCACGGGCACGTTATCGAAGCGCAGCTCGCGCTCGGTCGCCGTGTCGAGCAGGTGAAAGACGAGCACCTCGTGGCCCTGGTGGCGCAGCCGCCGCAGCGCCCGGAGCACGTCGCCGTGCTGGCCCGCGCCTTCGAACAGGTCCGAGATGACGACGACGAGGGCGCGGCGCCCGATGCGGTCGGCGACTTCGGCGAGGGCGTGGGCGGCGTGCGTGGGCGCGGGCGCGGCAGGCGCCGCGAGCAGCTTTTCGAGCGTCACCAGCAAAAGCCGCAGGTGCGCCATCGAGGCGCTGGCGCGCACGAGCGTGTGGACGCGCGCGTCGAAGGCGACGAGGCCCGAGGCGTCGCGCTGCCGCAGCATGAGCAGGTGGAGCGCGGCGGCCAGGTAGGCGCCGTATTCGAGCTTCGAGACCGCCGCCTGCCCCCGGTAGCGCATCGAAGCCGACGTGTCGAGCACGACGTGCTGGCGCAGGTTCGTCTCCTCCTCGAACATCTTGACGTACGGACGGTCGGTTTTGGCGAGGACTTTCCAGTCCAGCCGCCTGAGTTCGTCGCCGGGATTGTAGGGCCGGTGCTCGGCGAATTCGACCGAGAAGCCGTGGTACGGGCTTTTGTGCAGGCCGGTGATAAAGCCCTCGACGATGAGTCGCGCCCGCAATTCCATGTTTTTCAGGCGCGAAACGGCGGCGGGGTCGAGCAGCATGGGGAAGGGTAGGGGGTTGGGGACGGGCGCTGCGGCCTTGTGGTGGGGCGGGCACCAGGTCTCACCCGGCCTGCAACCTACGACAAGCAGGCGTCGCAGGCGTCCGCCTACAACCAACGACCGCCACCCCTTTATCTTGTGGCAACCCACGCCCGCCGCCCATGCAGCCTTTTCCGCCGACCGACCGCATCAAGGCGCAGCTCATGGACGAGACCGACCTGGCGCGCACGCTCGACCGCATCGCCCGGCAGATCGTCGAACTTCTCGTGGACGAAGCGCGGCCCGGACAGCCTTTTGGCCTTGTCGGGATGCAGACGCGCGGCGTGCCCCTGGCCCGGCGGCTGGCCGCGCGCGTCCACGCCCTCGAAGGCATCCGCGTGCCCGTGGGCATCCTCGACGCCACGATGTACCGCGACGACGTGCGGCGCCGCCGCCCGCAGCCCCTCGTCGTGCGCCCCACCGACGTGCCCTTCGACCTGGGGGGCCGCCACGTCGTGCTCGTGGACGACGTGCTCTACACGGGCCGCAGCGCCCGCGCCGCCCTCGACGCGCTCATGGACCTGGGCCGCCCCGCCTCCGTCCGCCTCGTCTGCATCGTGGACCGGGGCCTGCGCGAGCTGCCCCTCACGGCGGATTTCGTGGGCCGCACCGTGCCGACGATCCCCGGCGAGGAGGTGCGCGTGCGCCTGCACGAAACCGACAGCCGCGAGGGCGTCTGGCTCGTGGGCGTGTCGAATGACGAGTCGCCAGATCAACCCTCGTAGGGGCGCCATTAACGGCGCCCCTACATCATCCAACGACATGCTCGAACACCGCCACCTGCTTGGCCTCGCCGATTACAGCGCGGGCGAGATCACGCACATCCTCGACACGGCCCGCGAATTCCGCGACGTGCTCGACCGGCCCATCAAGCGCGTGCCCACGCTGCGCGGCGTGACGGTCGTGAACCTCTTTTTCGAGAACTCGACGCGCACGCGCATCTCGTTCGAGCTGGCCGAAAAGCGCCTTTCCGCCGATACCGTCAACTTCAGCGCCAGCGGGTCGAGCGTGTCGAAGGGCGAGACGTTCAAGGACACCGCCCGCAACCTCGAAGCGATGAAGGTGGACGTGGCCGTGGTGCGGCACCAGCACGCGGGCGCGCCCCAGTACCTGACGCGCTGCATCGGCGCCGTCGTCATCAACGCGGGCGACGGCCAGCACGAGCACCCCACGCAGGCCCTCCTCGACCTGTTCACCATGCGCCAGTTCGCGCCCCGTTTCGAGGGGCTGCGCGTTTCCATCATCGGCGACATCACGCACAGCCGCGTGGCGCGCTCCAACATCTACGGCC
>CBDUCD010000491.1:0-2171 GCA_965365535.1 uncultured Rhodothermales bacterium
ACGTGCTCATCGTGGACGACATCCAGTTTTTCGAGGGCAAGGAGCGCACGCAGGAGGAGTTCTTCCACATCTTCAACGCGCTCCACCAGTCGGGCAAGCAGATCATCCTGTCGTCCGACCGCCCGCCGAAGGAGATTCAGGGCATCGAGCACCGCCTCCTGTCGCGCTTCCAGTGGGGGCTGTCCGCCGACATCAAGGCGCCCGAGCTGGAGACGCGCGTGGCCATTCTCGAGCGCAAGGCCGAGGACGAGGGCATAGACCTGAGCGCCGACGTGATCGAGTTTATCGCGCACAACATCAAAAGCAACATCCGCGAACTCGAAGGCGCCCTGATCCGGCTGCTGGCGAACGCGACGCTGCAAAAGCGCGAGGTGGACGTGAACCTCGCCCGCGACGTGCTGCGCGACCTCATCCACGACGCGCCCGTGAGCATCACCGTCGAGGAAATCCAGCGCATCGTGGCCGAGTTTTACGGCATCGGAGACCACCTGATGCGCGACAAGACGCGCAAGCGCGAGATCGTGCAGGCCCGCCAGGTGGCCATGTTTTTCTCGAAGCAGTTCACCCCCCACTCGCTCAAAAACATCGGCCTCCACTTTGGCGGGCGCGACCACTCGACGGTCATCCACGCCACGCAGAGCGTCGAAAACCAGATTGACACCGACGAGCGCTTCCGCGAAAGCATCGAGACGCTGCGCCGCCGCATCGAGCTGCGCAGCCGCGGCCGCTAGGGGCGGATCCGCCGGGCAGCGCCGTTCGTACCGCTTTTTCTCCTGAACAGACGAGGTTCGAGGCCGGAGATCAGCGCCTGGTAAAGCCGCCTCCACCTCCAAATCTCCACCCTCGAACCTCCAACCGCTCCTGTCATGAAGTTTACCGCTTCAAGCGCCGAACTCCTCCGCGCCCTCACCACCGTGGGCGGCGCCGTGCCCGCCAAGTCCGCCATGCCCATTCTCGAGAGCATCCTCTTCGAGCAGGACGGCGACAGGCTGCGGCTCTCGGCGACCGACCTGGAAATCTCCATCGTGCAGGCCGTGGGCGTGCAGTTCGAGCAGAACGGGACGGGCGGCGGCGCGCGCGTGGCGGTGCCCGCGCGGCGCCTGCTCGACACGCTGCGGGCGCTGCCCGATTTGCCCGTGCAGTTCGCCTCCGACGGCGACTTCAACGTGACGCTCAAAACCGACCAGGGGCGCTACAAAATGGTGGGCTACGACGGCGCCGACTACCCCGCCCTGCCCCAGCTCGACGGCGGCCAGACGATTGAAACCGAGGCCGCCCTTCTCAAGCGCGCCATCGGCAAGGCCAGCTTTGCCGTCAGCAAAGACGCCCTGCGCCCGGCCATGATGGGCATCTACTTCCAGATCACGCCCGACGAGGGCCGCGCCGTGGCGACGGACGGCCACCGGCTGGTGCGCCTGACGCTCGCCGGCATGACGGCCGAGGAGCCCGTCAACTTTATCGTCCCCGAAAAAGCCCTCGCCCTCGTGGGCCGCGTGGCCCTGGAAGGGCAGTGCACCATCCGCGTGGCGGGCGGCTACGTGGGCTTCTCGTTCGAGCACTCGGACGTCATCGCCCGCATGATCGACGAGACGTACCCCAACTACGAGGCCGTCATTCCGCTCGAAAACGACCGCCGGCTGACCGTCGGCAAGCAGAGCCTCCTGGCCGCCGTCAAGCGCGTGGCGCTCTACACCTCCTCGACGACGCGGCAGATCCGGCTTTCCATCGAGCCCGACAAGCTCGACATCTCGGCCGAGGACATCGAGCGCTCGAGCGAGGCAAAGGAAACCGTCGTGGGCGACTACAACGGCGAGGCCATGACCATTGGCTTCAACGCCGACTACCTGACCGAGGTGCTGGGCAACCTCGACGCCGACGACGTGGTGATGGAGTTCTCGTCTCCCAACCGCGCGGGCGTCGTGACGCCGGGCGAGCAGGCCGAGGGCGAAGAGCTGCTGATGCTCATCATGCCCGTCATGCTCAACACGTATGCGTGAGGCGGCGCGAGGGTGAAGGGTAACTTGGGCACGTGTTGCGAAGTAGAGGAAGGGTCGTCTGCGGACTACCCATTTCTCGCTTCGAGCGAAGCCAGAACCTGAGCGCACCCCTGTGCGTGGCCTCTGGCCGACACGCGACGGTGCAGCCGCGTGGCCAGCGGAGGCAAGCAGGTC
>CBDUCD010000492.1:0-2171 GCA_965365535.1 uncultured Rhodothermales bacterium
GCCGAGGCGCGCTTTGGCCCCTACCACCGTCTCCCCACGCGATGAGCACCTCCTTTCTCGACAGCGCCCCAGCCGCTGAGGCGGAGGCCGCGCCCCGGCCCTTCCGGTGGTCGCACGAGCGCTATTTGCAGGCGTTCGAGGCCGGCGTGTTCGGCCCCGAAGCGCGCGTCGAACTCATTGACGGAGAGGTCGTCGAGATGAGCCCCCAGTACAGCCCACACGCCACCGCCCTGTTCCTGGTGGAAGACGCCATTCGAGATGCCTTTGACGCACGGCTCTTTCACGTCCGAACGCAGGTGCCACTCGACCTGGGTAACCGCAGCCAGCCCGAGCCCGCCGTCGCTGTCGTGCGCGGCAAGATCCGCGATTACGTAAAGGCGCACCCGACGACGGCTGAACTCGTCGTGGAGATTTCCGACAGCACGTTGAAGTTCGACCAGACGAAAAAGCTGGCGCTTTATGCGCAGGCCGGCATCCCGGAATACTGGATTGTGAACCTCGTCGAGTCCGTTGTCGAAGTGTACCGCGACCCGCGCGGCGCCACGTACGGCTCGAAAAGCACCTACGCGGCGGGCGACGCGATGGCGCCCCTGGTCGCGCCCGAAACCACCGTCGCCGTTTCCGACCTTTTGCCATGAAAACCATCCAGCGCTACCGGTGGTCGAGCCGCGAATACGCGCGGATGGGCGAGATGGGCCTTATCCGCCCCGACGTGCGCACCGAACTGATAGACGGAGAAATCGTCGCGATGAGTCCACAGGGAAGCCGCCATTTCACCACGATGCGGCGGGCGGAAAAGCTGCTCGTGGCGGCCTTCGACGCTGCCGGCGTCGCCTGCGACGTGCGCGTGCAGGGGCCGCTCGACCTGGGTCCGCGCAGCCAGCCTGAGCCCGACGTGGCCGTGGTGCCGGGCGCGATGGAGGACTACGAAGCGGCCCATCCTACGACGGCGCTGCTCGTCGTGGAGATTTCCAACCGCACGCTCCACTTCGACCAGACGAAAAAGCTGGCCGTGTACGCCCGCGCCGGCATTGCCGAGTACTGGATCGTCAACCTGATCGAAAACGTCGTCGAGGTGTACCGCGACCCGCGCGGCGCGACCTATGGCGCCAAGCAGACCTACGCGGCGGGCGGCGCCATCGCCCCGCTGGCCGCCTCCACGGCTTCCGTCGCCGTTTCCGACCTTTTGCCCTGAACCTTTTCGTTTCCATGGAAGCCTCGAAAACCAACCCGCAGACCAAAGCCGGCGACTGGCGCCAGTACCAGCGCGTGCTCCTGCCGCCGGTCAAAGACCTGCACCAGCTCGACGTGTACCGGCAGCACGACGGCTACACGGCCCTCGAAAAGATTCTCACCGGCGGCAACTGGGACCCGAAGAAAGTCACCGACGAGGTCAAGGCGTCCGGCCTGCGCGGGCGCGGCGGCGCGGGCTTCTCGACGGGCCTCAAGTGGAGCTTTATGCCGCCTGTAAAAGAAGGGCAGCCGCGCTACCTCGCCTGCAACGGCGACGAGAGCGAGCCGGGGACGTTCAAAGACCGGCAACTCATGGAGTACAACCCCCACGCCGTGTTCGAGGGGATGCTGATCGCGTGCTACGCCATGAGCCTGAACACGGGCTACCTCTACATCCGGGGCGAGTACGCGTCGTGGATCGCGCACATGGAGCGCGAACTCGAAAAGGCGTACGCCGCCGGCCTCGTGGGCGAGAACATTCTCGGGTCGGGCTTTTCGTGCGATCTGGTCATCCACAAGGGCGCGGGCGCGTACATCTGCGGCGAGGAGTCGAGCCTGATGGAATCGCTCGAGGGCAAGCGCGCCTATCCGCGCATCAAGCCGCCGTTTCCCGCCCAGAAAGGGCTCTGGGGCAACCCGACGACCATCAACAACGTCGAGTCGCTGGCCTGCACGCCGTACATCATCAACCGGGGCGCGGCGTGGTTTGCGGGCATCGGCGCGCCCAAGCACCCGGGGCCCGTGCTGTACGGCATCTCGGGCCACGTCAACCGCCCGGGCGTGTACGAGTACCCGACGGGGATGCTTATCACCGACCTGCTCCACGAAGTCGCGGGCGGGATGCGCGGCGGCAAAAAGCTGAAGGCCCTCGTGCCCGGCGGCTCGTCCGTGCCCGTTTTGCGCGCCGACATGATCGAGGGCGTGACGATGGACGCCGA
>CBDUCD010000493.1:0-2153 GCA_965365535.1 uncultured Rhodothermales bacterium
GCCGCCATCCGCGAGATGGTGCTGCCCGGCGTGCTCGCCATTGCCACGCCCGTCGCGATGGGCTTTCTCTCGCCCGACATGCTGGCCGGGATGCTCGTCGGCGTGACCGTTTCGGGCGTGCTGATGGCCATTTTCCAGTCGAACGCCGGCGGCGCGTGGGACAATGCCAAAAAGCAGATCGAGGCCGGCCTCGTCATTGACGGCACGGAGTACCGCAAAGGCTCCGACGCCCACAAAGCCGCCGTCACCGGCGACACCGTGGGCGACCCGCTCAAGGACACGTCGGGCCCCTCGCTCAACATCCTCATCAAGCTCATCGCCGTCGTCTCGCTCGTCATCGCGCCGCTTCTGGCGAACTGGGACGGGCTGCTCGAAACGCGCGTCGTGGGCGAGACGGACACCGTCGAGAACGCCGCGCCCCCCGCGCCGGTCGTGCCGCGCACGGGCGACGTGCCCGCCGACGGCCAGCTCGTGGATGGCGACGGCCAGCCCGTCGTGCCGCAGCAGTAAAACGCGTACAGCACGAAACCTCGGGGGCCGCGTCCGGGCCTCCGAGGTTTTTGTTTGGCGCCGCCTGGAAGCGCTTTGCACGCGCCGCTTCCGGCTACCAACTTTTGGCGAAGAGCCGCGTTGTGCGCCTGCCTGCGCTGCCACGCGCCCCCGGCCCCGGAGGCAGCGCGTATTTTTTCCAACCGCGCAGCCGCGCACCTTTTTGCAGAAACCCCCTCAGCACATGGCGCAGATAGACGTAACGATGCCCAAGATGGGCGAGTCGATCACGGAAGGGACGGTGATCGCGTGGCACAAAAAGCCGGGCGACGCGGTCGCGCTCGACGAGACGCTGCTCGAGATCGGCACCGACAAGGTGGACACCGAGGTGCCCGCGCCCGCCGCCGGCACGCTTGTCGAAGTGCTCGTGGGCGAGGGCGACACCGTCGAGGTCGGCACCCGCATCGCCGTTATCGGCACGGACGCCGACGCCGAGGTAAAGGCCGAAAGGCCGCCTGCGGCGCCCGCGCCCGCCGCCACTGCGCCCGCGCCGCAGCCCGAAGCGCCGCCCGCGAAATCCGCAGCGTCGGCGCCGCCCGCGGCGCCTGCAAAGCCGGCCCCGCCCGCGAAACCTGCTGCCGCGTCCGGCGCCCTCGTGGACGTGGTGATGCCCAAGATGGGCGAGTCGATCACGGAAGGGACGGTGATCGCGTGGCACAAAAAGCCGGGCGACGCGGTCGCGCTCGACGAGACGCTGCTCGAGATCGGCACCGACAAGGTGGACACCGAGGTGCCCGCGCCCGCCGCCGGCACGCTTGTCGAAGTGCTCGTGGGCGAGGGCGACACCGTCGAGGTCGGAACGGCCATTGCGCGGCTGGCGACGGGCGCGGGCGCGGCGATGGCGGCGCCGGCGCCCGAAAGCGTGGCGCCCGTGCCCGAACTGGCCTCGCCGCCCGAGACCCCCGAAGATGCCCCCGAGGCGCCGGGCTACGCCTCCACGGGCGTGGACGCCCCCGAGCCGTCGGGCGACGGCGGCCCCATCCGCCGCGAGGGCACGGACGGGCGGTTCTACTCGCCGCTCGTCCGCTCGATAGCCGAGAAAGAGGGCCTCTCGATGGCCGAACTCGAAAGCATTGCCGGGTCGGGGCGCGAGGGCCGCGTCTCGAAAGCCGACGTGCTGGCCTACGTCGAAAAGCGGCGGACGCAGCCTGCGCGCCCGGCGCCCGCACGGCCCGCCACCGCGCCCGCCGCTCGCCCGTCTGCCCCGGCGCCCGCCGCCGACTACGGCAGCCGCGTCGAGGTGGTCGAGATGGACCGGATGCGCCGCATCATCGCCGAGCACATGGTGCGCTCGAAGGCCACGAGTCCGCACGTGACGAGCTTTGCCGAGATCGACGTGACCAACATGGTGCGGCACCGCGAGCGCAACAAGGAGCGCGTGCTCCAGCGCGAGGGCGTCAAGCTCACCGTCACGCCCTACTTCATCTGGGCCGCCGTCGAGGCGCTGCGCACGCACCCCCTCCTCAACTCGTCCGTCGAGGACAGCCGCATTCTCGTCAAAAAGGACTTCCACATCGGCATGGCCGTCGCCATCGGCAACTCCGGTCTGGTGGCGCCCATCATCCGCGACGCGGGCTCGAAAAACCTCATCGGGCTGGCCAAGG
>CBDUCD010000494.1:0-2147 GCA_965365535.1 uncultured Rhodothermales bacterium
TTGACGTAGTTGAGGTGGTGCTCGCTGGCCTCCACCTCGAGCGGGTCTTCCTCGTTCACGTCGCGCAGCGCCGCCAGGTCGGCCTGCCGGAACGTCGCGTTCTCGTCGAGGGTGATTTTGGCGTCCACGGCCGTGACCGTGCCGTCGGGCGTGACGAGAAGCGGGTTGATCTCGGCCAGGGCGGCGTCGGACTCCTCGTAAGCGCGGTAGAGGGCCTGGACGAAGCGGATGGCTTTTTTGAAGGCGGCGCCTTCGAGGCCCAGCCCGAAGGCGATTTCGCGCGCCTGGTAGGGCTGCAACCCGACGCCCGGGTCCACCCACACCTTGAGGATTTTCTCGGGCGTGTGCTCGGCCACCTCCTCGATCTCGACGCCGCCCTCTGTCGAGGCCATGATGACGTTCATGCTTTTGCCCCGGTCGAGGGTGACGCCGAGGTAGTATTCCTTCGCGCCCTCGGCGTACACGTCGGCAGCGACGAGCACGCTGCGCACTTTTTGACCCTCCGGCCCGGTCTGCGGCGTGACGAGCTGCATGCCGAGAATGGCGGCGGCCTTTTCGCGGACTTCGTCGAGCGAGCGCGCCAGCTTGACGCCGCCGCCCTTGCCGCGCCCGCCCGCGTGGATCTGCGCCTTGATGACAAACGTGGTGGTGCCGTTTTCCTGCTGCATGGCCCGCGCCATCTCGACGGCCTCGTCGGGCGTGGTGGCCACGCGGCCCGGCTGCGTGTGGACGCCGTAGCGCGCGAGAAGGTCTTTGGCCTGGTATTCGTGTAGCTTCATGGGGATGGAATGGGGGCTGGGATGGGGCCGTGCGGCGCGCCAAGCTACGGAACCGCTTTTGGGCCTGCCAACTCTCACCCGCCCTTTCACACGTCCTGCCCCTGCCTGCTGCGCCCGCGTGCCCACCCTGTTCGACCTCCACCTGCTCCGACGCCTGCTGGCGGGCTACGCCCTGTTCGTGGGCGCGCTGATCGTGTTTTTCGTCGTGCTCCACTACGTCGAGTACGTGGACGATTTCATGGACCGGGGCGCGGCGCTGCGCGAGGTGTTCGGGGTGTACTACCCCGCCTATGTCCCCGAAATCGTGCGCCTCACGTCGCCGCTCGCGCTTTTCCTGGCGGCGGTGTACGTGACCAACCGGCTGTCGCAGCAGCTTCAGATTCTGGCACTTCAGGCAAGCGGCGTCTCGCTCTACCGGCTGCTCGTGCCCTACCTCTTGGCCGGGCTGGCCGTCACGGGCGGGCTGTTCTGGCTGGGCGGCTACGTCGTGCCGCGCACGCAGCGCGTCGTCGTGGCGCTCGACCAGAAGTACCTCAAAAGCGACGAAGGCCCCATCGAGGTCAGCGACCTGCACCGCCAGAACGCCCCGGGCAGCTTTCTCACCGTCGGCTACTACAACCACGACGACGGCACGGGCTACCGCGCCTCCCTGCTCACCTACCGCGACCAGACGCTGGTGCGCCGGCTGGACGCCGCCCGCCTCGTGTGGCTGGATTCGCTCGGCGCCTGGCGCTTCGAAGACGTGACGCGCCGCGCCTTCGCGCCCGACGGCCACGTCACGATGCGGCGCGAAACGCAGGTGGATACCGTCCTCAACGTGCTGCCCGTCAACCTCGCGCAGTCGGTGCGCGACGTCGAGGGCATGACGATTCCCGAGGCGCGCGACTACCTCGCCTCGCTGCGGCGGACGGGGTCGGGCTACGTCAACACGTCGCTCGTAGCCTATTACGGCAAGTTCGCCTACCCCGTGGCGCACTTTATCCTGGCGCTGCTGGCCCTGCCGCTGGCCGCCCCGCGCCGGCGCGGAGGGGCTGCGGCCACGTTTGCCCTCGGGCTGTTCGCGGCTTTTCTCTACCTCGCCGCGCAGAAGCTGCTCGAACCCTTCGGCTACGACGGCGCCCTGTCGCCCCTCGTGGCCGTCTGGCTGCCGCACGCCGCCTTTGCCGCCCTCGCCCTCGTCGTCCTGGTCGCGGCGCGGAAGTAGGGGGTTGAAGTTGGTTGGTTTGTTGATGGTTGACGGACAACGAAATCAGCCAACCCTTCACGCCACGCCGCCCGGCCCGCCGCGCAGAATCCACCGGCGAGAAAGGACGTTAGGACAGACCTCGTGCGCTAAAATGGCTAAAACGATGGAGCGAGCCGCCGTTT
>CBDUCD010000495.1:0-2139 GCA_965365535.1 uncultured Rhodothermales bacterium
AGCAGGGCGGTGAGTAGCAGTGCTTTCATGGATTGAGAGAGGGTTAAAGTGACCTGCTCAAGGTCGGGCAGGATGGGGGGACAGCGGTGCGCTTTTGGCGCATCGTGCCCCCCCATCGGGCTATCGAACAACCGAAAGCGTGCCGGTGCGCTGCGACGTGGCGCCCGCCGCGCCCGTAAACGAGGCCCGGAAAAAGTACACGCCCGCCGGATACGCCGACGTGTCGAGCGCGAGGCCCGCCGTGCCCGGCAGCGCCGTCGTCTCGGCGCGGCCCACGCGGCGGCCCGTCAGGTCGTACACCTCGACGGTGACCTGCCCCGGCGCGGGCAGGGCAAAGGTGAGCAGGCTGCGCGTGGAGGCCGGGTTGGGGGCTACGCGCACGACCTCGAAGGCCGCAAGCGCCGCGTCGTCCGCTGCCGCCGTCGTCTCGCGCAGGTCGTCGGGTTCGATGAGGAGGAGCTGGTAGCCCGCCTTCGGGTCGCTGGACGAGAACTGGCCCAGCACGCCCGTGAACGTCGCCTGCTGCGGGATGGGCAGGCCGTCCACGGCGCTGTCGTCGGCGTTCGGGGTGCGGGCGTCGAGCAGGACGCCGTCGGCGGTGACGGGGTACGTCGTCGAGGCGGCGAAAAGGCCCGTCGCGTCGAAGTGGAGGCCGGCCACCTGGACGAGGACGGCTTCGTAGCGCTCGCCCTCGGCCAGCAGGTCGGCGGGGCTGAGGGCGGCGGGCGTGGGCACGGCGCCGCCGCGCGTGAGGACGACAGCGCGCTCCATGTCGGCGCCGTTGATCTGGAGCAGGCCGCGGAACTCGCTCAGCAGGCCGCGCACTTCGAGCGAGTCGCCCCCGACGAGGCCGCCCCCCGCGACGAGGTCGTGCAGCGCGCCCGCCGTCTGGCGGACGGTGAGGCCGCCCGTGCGGTCCTGGAAGTAGAGAAAGGCGCCGCGCGCCCGCGTCACGACGCCGCGCACCGTCACCGTCGCGCCGGCGCCCAGGGTGCGGGCCTGCGCCATCGTCACGAGCGTGTCGGCGGGCGGCTCGGGCGTCGTGTCGGTGCTGAAAAAGGCGCGGCGCACCAGGCTCGAATCCAGCACGAACGGGTTGGCCTTGCCCTGCGCCTGCACGATGCGGCTGTGGCGGAGGCGCTCCTCGGTGGAGACGGTGTCCTGGCGGTGCCACAGCCACAGGTCGGCCTTCTCGGCGTCGAAAAACGACGCGTCGGCACTGGCGGCATAAAGGGCGTAGAAGTAGAACTGCGAGCGCGCCACGTCGCCCTTGAAGCGCTCGCGCGGCTCGAAGCGCGCCGGCCCGCGCTCGCTCCACGCGTCAATGTCGGCGGTGGGGATGGTGGACTGCCGCTCGCTCAGCCGGTACCAGTCGGTCGTCTGGGCGTCGGGCACCTCGCCAAAAGGCAGGCTGCCCCGGTCGCTGTTGACGGCCACCTGGGTGGGGAACAGGTTGAACAGGTTGGAGCGGCGCGGCTCGTCGGCGGCGCCGGCGGACTGCGGCCAGGCGTGCTCGGTGTTGAAGTTCTGCGCAAAGGCCGTCGCCTGCGCGTCGGGGTCGGTGGGCGCGACGCTGATGGTGAGGCCGGTGTAGAGCCCCTCGACGGTGCCGGCGTCGTTCCACACAAAGGCGAAAAGCTGCTGCCGCGCCGCGTCGTAGCCCAGCGTGGCGGGCGTGTAAAGCCCGCGTATGCAGGCCAGCAGGGCGTCGGCCACGAGGTCGGGGCAGACGGTTTCGTTGGCGACGGGCGGCGTGTCGTTGTCGAGGATGGAAAGCCGCAGGCTGTCGGGCGTGCCCAGCGCCAGCCCCTGGGAGGGCGTGACGAGGCGCAGCACGATGGTTTCCGTCGGCTCCTCGGCCTCGTCGTCGAGGGCGACGAGGTCGAGCGTGGCCGTCGTGGCGCCGGCGGCAAAGCTGAGGAGCTGCGTGCTGAGCGTGTAGTCGGCGTCGAGGGTCGCCGTGCCGCCCACCACGTCCACGGCCACGGAAAGGGGCTCGGCGGCGGCGCTGCTCAGCGTGGCCGTCACGACGAGGGCCGCGCCGCCTTCGCTGACCTCGGTGTCAACGGTGGACAGCGAGACGGTGCGCCCGGCGGGCGGCGGCACTGAAAGGGGGAAAACGCTGGCGCACGTCTCGTT
>CBDUCD010000496.1:0-2135 GCA_965365535.1 uncultured Rhodothermales bacterium
CTGCCCCGCGCGGGCTGGGGGCGAGGGTCTTGCCGACGGCTTCGATTGAGCGGCACCACGCCTCGGCGGCGGCTTCGCGCCCGGGCGCGCCCAGCTTGACGGCCTCGGGGACGGGGATGGACTCGATGCACGACAGGTGCAGCCCGGCGGCCTCGACGCGCTGGCGGAGCGTGGTGAGGGCGTCTTCGGTCCAGGCCACGCCGGGGGGCACGTCGTGGAGGGCGCTCACGACGGCAGTGACGCCGGGAATCTGGCGGATGTCGTCGAGCGTGACGGGGTCGCGCGGGCCGTACCAGCGCAGCGAGAGTTGCATGGGAAAGCAGGGCTAAACGCTGCCAGAAGGAGGAAATGCCGCGCGCGGACGCGGCAGCGCGGCGCCCGCCGGCGGAAAAAGCCGGCTGTGGGCGAGAGAGGGGCGGGCAGCGTGCCGGTGATCAGCGGACGAGCAGGAGCGGTCGGGTGAAGCCCTCGCCCCCGGCGTCCAGCCGGCACAGGTAGAGGCCGGGCGGCAGGGCTGCCGCGTCCCACACGGCCTCGTGGCGCCCGGCGGCGTAGTAACCGTCGGCGACGACCGCCACGGGGCGCCCCAGCGCGTCGAACACCCGGATGGTCACGGGGCCGGGGCGGGCCACGTCGAACGGCACGCGCGTGTGGTGGCGGAAAGGTTGCGGCGTGTTCTGGCCCAGCCGGGTGCCGCCCGCAGGTGCTGCATCGGAAGCGCCCGTGGACGCCGGGTGCAGGCGCGCCCCGACGGCTTCGAGCAGGGGCTGGCCCCGGTCGGGACGGCCCGCGTCGTAGTCGTGGTGGACGGCCCACACGATAGCGCCGCCCAGCCCCTGCTGCTCGACGTAATCGAGCTTGGCGTGGATGGATAGCGTGTCG
Source organism: uncultured Rhodothermales bacterium (assembly GCA_965365535.1). Taxonomy (GTDB): domain Bacteria; phylum Bacteroidota; class Rhodothermia; order Rhodothermales; family BA12; genus CBDUCD01. Next base: position 883 of record CBDUCD010000496.1, read on the forward strand.
TCGTAGGTGACGAGCTGGGTGCGGGCGGGATTTTGCAGAAAGGGCACCCGCGCCGTCGCGTCCCACGTGTACGTCCACCCCGACGCCCGCAGCGCCTCGGCCTCCCAGTAGGTGACGGACGGCACGGCGCCCGTGCGAGGCTGGTAAAGCCCCGAGGCGTCGAAGCGGTAGCCGTAAAAAGGCAGCCCCAGCAGCGCCTTGCTCTTGTCGAGGCCCGCCGCCAGCCACGCCGCGACGCTGGCGCTGGCCGAGCCGTCGGCCTCGCCGGCAGGCACGTAGAGGGGCGCGTTGTGGCCCGCGTGGGGCGTCCAGGTGCCGTGGTAGTCGTACGTCATCAGCCCGAACCAGTCCACGTGCGGCTGCAGCGCCGGCACGTCGTAGCCGCCCGCCCAGGTCGAGGAAGGCAGGGCGATGGAAAGCGTGTAGTCGGCCCGCGCGGCGCGGAGGGCGGTTTTGAGTTCGCGCACGAGCGCGCTGAAGGCCGCACGGTCGGCGGCGCGCGGGTACTCCCAGTCCAGGTCCACGCCGTCGTAGCCGTGGGCTTCGACAAAGGCGACGAGGTTTTCGACAAAGGCGGCGCGCGAGGCCGGACGGGCGGCCATCGCCGCAAAGCCGGGCGTGAGCGCCTCGCTCCATCCGCCCACCGCCACGACGACGCGGACGCCCGCCGCGTGCGCGGCCTCGACCATCTCGGGGTAGGCCCTCCAGTGTCCCTCGGTCAGCAGCGCCCCGTCGGCGGTGGGCCAGACAAAGGCGTGCGCGAGGTGCGTCACCAGGCTGTAGCGGATCGCGGTGTGCGGATAGGCGGCGCGCGCCCACGACGGGTAGTAGCCCACCACGCGCGGCTGCGCGGCGAGGGGAAGGGCAAGCGCGAACGCAAACAGGGAGACGGCGAGCAGGCGGGGCATGGCAGCGGGCATGAAGGGCGAGGGGCACTCCCCGTAGAATACGCCGCCGAAGGGCTGCAGCCGCCAGCGCAGTGGGTTGGCGTGCCTGGAGCAACATGCATCACTCGTGAGAACGCGCGGCACGCAGCAGGCGGAAGTTGTGCAGCACCCGGCAGGGGGCCGGCGGCGGAAAAGGAAATCCGGACGACCGGGGGAGGGCGCCGGGGCGGCCCTTTTCCCACGCGGCTACGGCCTCCGGCTTGCCAGGCCCGTGCTACGACGCCGGGTGCCAGAGCGCGGCGTAGGGCAGGGCAAAAAGCGTCTTGCCAAAAGGCACCGGCTGGGCGCCCGTGTAGAGCACGACCG
>CBDUCD010000497.1:0-2134 GCA_965365535.1 uncultured Rhodothermales bacterium
GCCGACCAGGTGGTAATTCCGTACGTGAGCGCGTACCGGCAACTGGCGTGCGCACCGGCCCTCAACGAAGGCGGCACGGCAGGCTTTGTCAGCGTGGACGGGCCGCCGCCCGGACCGCCCACCCCCGAGGCGCCCGTCGAGCAGCACATCCGGCTGCGGCAGGGCGTCAACCTGGTGGCGTTCCACGTCGATCCGGGCAACGTGTCGCCGGACTCGGTGCTGGGTGCCCACGAGGCCGTCTCGCTCGTCCAGAACGCGGCGGGCGAGGGGTACAGCACCCGCTTCGACATCCGCGAAATCACGACGTGGGACGCGCGCACGGCGTATCGCATCCTCGTGGACGAACCCGTCGAGATCGTCCTGAAAGGGCGGCCGCTGCACGTGGCGAGCCTCGACCTGGAGGCCGGGTGGAACCTCGTCCCCTACGCCAACTCCACGCCCGCCGACCTGGCGGCGCTGGCCGAACAAAACCCCGACGTGCTGCTGCGCGTCGAGGACGACGGCGGGCGCGTGTTCGAGCCGGGCGGGGAAAACGTCACGCTGCATTCATTCGAGCCCGGGCGTGCCTACCGTATCTACGCGGGCAAGGCCGCCCGCATCGCCCTCCCGAACTGATACGGGAATGGGGTTTGTAGAACCGGGGGCGGCTGGGGCAGAAAATCATGGCGCCCCCGGCACCACCCGTCCTCTTTTCTATGAACGTCCTTTTCGTCAGCAACTACTACCCGCCCGAGGTCACGCCGCCCGCCACGCGGCTCTACGAACACGCCCGCACGTGGGTCGCCGACGGCGGCAGCGTCGAGGTGCTCGTCTCCAACCCCAACTTTCCCGAAGGGCAGATTTACGAGGGGTTCGACAACCAGTTCGTGCAGCGCGTGGAGGAGGGCGTCCGCGTGACGCGCGTGCCCATGTACGTGGCCGAAAACAGGGGCACGCTCAGGCGCACCCTCAGCTACCTTTCGTTCGGGCTGGCGGCGGCGTGGTACGGCGGGCGCGTGCAGCAGAAGCCGGACGTGGTGGCCGCCACGTCGCCGCAGTTTTTCTGCGCCCTCGGCGGCTACGCCCTTGCCCGGCGGCTGGGCGTGCCCTTCGTGCTCGAAGTGCGCGACCTGTGGCCCGACTCCATCCTCGCCGTCGGCGCGATGCGCGACAGCCCGGCCATCCGCGCCTTCAAATGGCTGGAGCGCTTTCTCTACCGTCATAGCGACCACATCGTCGTCGTCACGCACGCCTTTAAAGACCACATCGTGGCCAAGGGCATCGCGCCCGAGAAAATATCCATCGTCAAAAACGGCGCCGACCTCGACGCCTTCGAGGCCGACCGGCCCGACCCCGCAGCGGCCCGCGCCCTCGTGCGCGAGCATGGCATGGAGGGCAAGTTCGTGGCCGCCTACATCGGCACGATAGGCATGGCGCACCGCGCCGACGTGCTGCTCGAAGCCGCCCAGCGCTGCGCCGACCCCGACGTGGTGTTTGCCGTGATGGGTGTGGGTGCCGAGCGCGAAGCCCTCGCCGCCCGCGCCGGCGCCCTCGGGCTGGCCAACTTCCGGCTGCTGCCCAAGCAGCCCCGCGCCGTCGCCCAGGCGTTTCTGGCCGCCGCCGACGTGAGCGTCGTCCACCTGCGCGACACGCCCGTTTTCCGGACGGTGCTGCCTTCCAAGCTGTTCGACGCGATGATGCTCAAAAAGCCCATCGTGATGGGTGTGCAGGGCGAGGCGCGCGAACTCGTCGAGGCGTCGGGCGGCGGCGTCTGCATCCCGTCCGAAAACCCGGACGCACTTGTCGAGGCCGTGCTGGGTCTCAAAAACGACCCAGCGGCGTACGCGCGCCTGGCCGAAACGGGCCACCAGTACGTGCGCGCCCACCACGACCGGAAAAAGCTGGCCCGCCGCTACTGGCAGATTCTGGAGGACGTGGCCCGGGGCCGCCTGCCCGCGCCCGAGCCGGCGCGCGAAGCCGGGCAAGAAGCTCGATTCGTCAATTCGCCAATGCCCGATGGCTAATGGAGAGGCAGGGGTACAGCCACGCCGCGACGTTCGCCTTTCCCATTCGCCATTGACGAATTGAGCATGGGAGTTAGGCAGTCCCTTGAACCGCCCCCTTGAGGGGGCTCCCGCGAAGCGGGTGGGGGTGT
>CBDUCD010000498.1:0-2130 GCA_965365535.1 uncultured Rhodothermales bacterium
GCCGGTTGGGCGAGGCGCCCCCGACGGGCGGCGGCATCTCCTTCGGGCACTGCGTTTCCGATCGAGTCGGGGACGACGAACAGGGCGTGGGCTGCTAATTCAGCGATCTGGCATCGGACCGGACGAACAGGGCGTCCATCTGAACGATCTGGTCGTTTTCCCAGAGCACGTCGAAGGGGCGGTGGAAGGCAAAGCCGGCTTCGGCGAGAAAGAGGCGCAGCTTCTCGAACGACGGCTCGTTCTCGTAGGCGGCCTCGAAGGCTATTTCGAGCAGCACGGCATGGGTGCGGGCCAGCACGGCGGGGGCGCCGCGCAGGGCTTCGAGTTCGTAGCCCTGCAAGTCGAGCTTGAGCAGCACGGGCGCTTCGAGGGGCTCGCCGCCCAGCAAACTGTCCAGGCGCGCCTGCTCGACCTCGATAGCGGTAAAGGCGTGGCCGACGGGTCTGAGCACGGACGACTGGAGCGAGTACGGCGTCTCGTGAAACGTCACCGTCCCCGCCGAAGCGCCCAGCGCGACCTCGCCGATGTGGACGCGGCCTGCCAGGTCGCGCAGGTTGTGGCGCAGCGTGCGGGCAACGCCGGGCAGCGGCTCGAACGAATACACGCGGGCGTCCGGCCACGTCTGGGCGCAGGCCCGCGCAAACTGGCCCGCATTGGCGCCGCCGTCAATGACCGTCTTGAAATGGTAGCCCGCCGCCGCCAGCCGCCGCGTCATCTCGAACGACGTGATCGAAAACGGCTTCCACGTGCGGAACGCCCGGAATCCGCCCGGCTGCCGGGCCAGGCGCAGCAGGCGCGCCGCGCGCGAGAAGGCGTCTGTCAGGGGCATGGGCTACGAGGGGGTCTGGTGAAAAGCGTCGGCGGTGCGGGCCAGGCCGGAGAGCAGCAGGTGGAGCGCCCGCACGTCGGGGGCGAGGGGGCCGGGCGCGGGCGGCGCGGCCTGCCGGACGGCCGCGAGCATCCCGGTAGCAAAGCGGTCGAGGCCCCAGCAGGCGATAGTTTCGCGGCTCGCGGCGCCCATGCGGGGCAGGGCGTCGGCGTGGGCGTGCAGCCGCGCCAGCACCGCGGCAAGCGCGCTTTCGTCGGTCGAGGCAAACAGGTATCCGTTACGACCCTCCTCCACCAAGTCTGCCACGCACCCCGTTTCGCGCGAGACGGCCACGGGCAGTCCCGCCGCCATTGCCTCGTTGACAACCAGTCCCCACGTGTCTTTGTGGGCGGGGTGGACGAGGGCGGCGGCGAGGGCGTAGTACGCCGGCAGGCTGTCCATCTGCATGAAACCCGTGAGCGTGACCCCCTCGATGCGTTCCCTTTCGATAAGCGCTTCGAGCGCGGGGCGCGTGGGGCCGTCGCCTGCCAGCACCAGGCGCCACGGATGGGGCGTGGCGGCGCGGTAGGCCGCGTAGGCCCGCAGCAGGCCGTCCAGGTTTTTGAGGGCGAGAAAGCGGCTCACCGACAGGAAAAACGGCTCCGGCGCGTCCAGCCCGGGCAGGTGGCGCCACGCCTCGGGCTGCCGGCGTACGGCCTCGGCCCGGGTGGCGAAAAAAGCGTTGTCCACCACGTCGTAGCCTGTCGAGATGCGGTGGGCGGGCATTCCCAGCTTTTCGAGGTAGCGCACGGCATCGGTGCCCGAGGCGAGGGCGGCGTCGTAGGGGGCAACCATGCGGCGCTTGAGCCCTTCCCACCACGCGCGGCGCGGCGCGTCCTCGTAGCGGCTGTCCCACATGAGGATGGCGCCCCGGCCCCGCCGGCGGCACCAGCGCAGGCACGCCCGCGAGTCGGGCAGGCTGTAGGTGTGGATGGCCACGGCGTCGGGGTCGAGCCGGTCGAGGAGGGCCCACACGCCTTTTTCCATCTCGCGGGGCGCGAGGGCGCGGTAGTCGCGTCCGGGAAAAGCGCAGACGTGTTGCCACGGCGCCTGCTCGACGCGCGTGTCCCACGCGTAAGCGGCATCTGCCGACGCCGTTTCGAGGCCCGTCAGCCGGATGCCGTGGCGGGCCAGCAGGTCGTGCGTGGCGCCGAGGCGGGCCACGTGGTACGGCCCGAAACGCGGCCACTGCACGGCGAGATGGGAAATGCGCACGGTCAGGCCACGCGCTCCATCCACGAGGCGTGGATCTCCTCGAAAAT
>CBDUCD010000499.1:0-2125 GCA_965365535.1 uncultured Rhodothermales bacterium
GGGTTTTGCACGTTCTGCACGGCGCCGGGCGCTAATTTCACCAGCTACGCTTTGCGCGCCTGCCCGGCCACCGGCCCCGTGCGCGCCCAACCCGCTTTATTTGCCCATGGAACTCACCAAGCAGGCCGCCCTCGGCCAGGTGGTACAGATCGTCGGCCCCGTCGTGGACGCCGAGTTTCCCGCCGACGCCGTCCCCGAAATCTACGACGCCCTCGTCATCAGCCGCCCCGAAGGCGACCTCGTCCTCGAAGTGCAGCAGCACCTGGGCGAAAACCGCGTCCGCACCGTCTCGATGGACTCGACGGACGGCCTCACGCGCGGCGCCGCGGTGCGCAATACGGGCGGCCCCATCTCGATGCCCACGGGCGAGAACATCAAGGGGCGCCTGTTCAACGTCATCGGCAACGCCATTGACGGGCTGCCGCAGCCTGTCGCCGAAGGGCGCCGCGCCATCCACCAGGAGCCGCCTCCTTTTGACCAGCTTTCCACGGCCGTCGAGATGCTCGAGACGGGCATCAAGGTCATTGACCTGCTCGAACCGTATTCGCGCGGCGGCAAAATCGGCCTCTTTGGCGGCGCGGGCGTGGGCAAGACGGTTCTCATTCAGGAGCTCATCAACAACATCGCCAAGGCGCACTCGGGCATGTCCGTCTTTGCGGGCGTGGGCGAGCGCACCCGCGAGGGCAACGACCTGATGCGCGAGATGCTCGAATCGGGCATCATCAAGTACGGCGACGCCTTTATGCACGCGATGGAAAAGGGCGGCTGGGAGCTGGACAAGGTGGACATGGAGGCCCTCAAGGACAGCCAGGCCACGTTCGTCTTTGGCCAGATGAACGAGCCGCCCGGCGCCCGCGCCCGCGTGGCGCTTTCGGGCCTCACCATTGCCGAGTACTTCCGCGACCAGGGCGGCCACGACGTGCTCTTTTTCGTGGACAACATCTTCCGCTTTACCCAGGCGGGCAGCGAGGTGTCGGCCCTGCTGGGGCGTATGCCCTCCGCCGTGGGCTACCAGCCCACGCTGGCAACCGAGATGGGCGCCATGCAGGAGCGCATCACCTCCACCAAGACGGGCGCCATCACGAGCGTGCAGGCCGTGTACGTGCCCGCCGACGACTTTACCGACCCCGCCCCCGCCACGACGTTTGCCCACCTCGACGCCACGACGGCGCTTTCGCGCCAGATCGCCTCGCTGGGCATCTACCCCGCCGTTGATCCGCTCGACTCGACGAGTCGCATTCTCGACCCGCGCATCCTGGGCGACGACCACTACAACACGGCGCAGGCCGTCAAGCAGCTCCTCCAGCGCTACAAAGAGCTGCAGGACATCATCGCCATTCTCGGCATGGACGAGCTTTCGGACGACGACAAGCTGGTCGTCTCGCGCGCCCGCAAGGCGCAGCGCTACATGAGCCAGCCGTTTTTCGTGGCCGAGCAGTTCACCGGCAACCCCGGCAAGTACGTCAAGATCGAGGACACCATCCGGGGCTTCAAGATGATTCTCGAGGGCGAACTCGACCAGTACCCCGAGGGCGCCTTTACCTACAAGGGCGTCATCGAGGAAGTCATCGAGGCCGGCCAGAAAATGCTGGCAACTGGTTAATCGTCACTGGTCGCTGGTCATTGGCAGAATGCAGTTCTCCCATGACCGGCGGCCAGTAGCCAACGACAAATCCTATGCTTTTCGTTGAGATTGTCGCGCCCGACCGCAAGGTGTTCAGCGGGGAAGCCGCCGGCGTGCAGGCGCCGGGCGTGGAGGGCTCCTTCGAGGTGCGCACGGGCCACGCGCCCATGATTGCCGCCTTCGGCATCGGCCCGCTCGCCCTCCGCCTGCCGGCGGGCGACAAGATTTTCTACGCCACCAGTGGCGGCTTTCTCGAAGTGCTCGACAACCACGTGACCGTGCTCGCCGAAACCGCCGAGCCGGCCTCGGCCATTGACGTGGACCGGGCGCGGGCCGCCGAGCAGCGCGCCCGCGAGCGCCTGCAAACGGCCACCGACGCCGCCGAGCGCGCCCGTGCCGAGGCGGCCTACAACCGCGCCCGCAACCGCCTGCGCGCCGCGATGGGCGCCGTCTAGCCTCGCGCCGCTCCGTTCCGCCCCACCACCACGAAAAGCGCCCGGC
>CBDUCD010000500.1:0-2125 GCA_965365535.1 uncultured Rhodothermales bacterium
GCCGGCGGGCACGACGAGGCCCGGCAGCCCGGCCAGGTTGGCCGTCACGGTGTAGGCGTCGCCCAGGTACATGGCGAGGGGGTCGCCGGACTTCTCGCCCAGCCTGAAGGCGGGCGTGGGCGCGGCAGGCGTCAGCAGCACGTCCACCTGGCTAAAGGCCGCCTCGAAATCCTGCTGCACGCGGCGGCGCACGCGCTGCGCCCGGTCGAAGTAGGCGTCGTAGTAGCCGCTCGACAGGGCGTACGTGCCCAGCATGATGCGGCGTTTGACTTCGGCCCCGAAGCCCTCGGTGCGCGTGCGGGTGTAGAGCTCGCCGATGCCGGCGCCGGCGGTAGGGGCCGCGCGGCGCCCGTAGCGCACGCCGTCGTAGCGGGCGAGGTTGCTCGACGCCTCGGCGGTCGTGAGCACGTAGTACGCGGCGATGCCGTAGCGCGTGTGCGGCAGCGATACGGCGTGCAGGCTGGCGCCGGCACGCTCCAGGTGGCGGGCCACGCCCATCACCACGGCGCGCACGTGATCGTCGAGGCCGTCGGCGAAATACTCGTCGGGCAGGCCCACGCGCAGGCCGCGCACGCCGCCGTCGAGATGGGCGCGCGTGTCGGGAGGGGGCGCGGCCACGCTGGTGCCGTCGCGGGCGTCCGGCCCCGCCATCGCCTCGAACACGTCCGCCACGTCCGCCACGGTCTGCCCCAGAGGCCCCATCACGTCGAACGACGACGCAAAGGCGACGAGTCCCCAGCGCGACACGCGCCCGTACGTGGGTTTGAGGCCCACGACGCCGCAGAACGACGCGGGCTGCCGGATGGAGCCGCCCGTGTCCGACCCCAGCGCCGCGTGGCACAGCCCCGCCGCGACCGCCGCCGCACTCGCCCCCGACGAGCCGCCGGGCACGTAGCCGGGGTGCGTGGGGTGCGGCGTGGCGCCGTAAACGGAGTGCTCGTTGGAAGAACCCATCGCGAACTCGTCGCAGTTGAGCTTGCCCAGCACCACGGCGCCCGCCTCGCGCAGCCGCGCCACGGCCGTCGCGTCGAACGGGGAGCGGAAGCCTTCGAGAATGCGCGAGGCGCACGTCGTCTGGAAATCGTGCGTGCAGATGACGTCTTTGACGCCCAGCATGAGTCCGGCGAGGGGGGGTTGCTCGCCCTGCGCAAGCCGCCTGTCCACCTGCGCGGCCTGCATTTCGACGGCGCCCCTGTCGAGGTGGACAAAGGCGTTGAGGGCGGGGTTGTCCTTTTCGATGCGGTCGAGAAAGGCGCGGGCCACGTCCATTACCCGGTGCGTGCCCGCGTGCACGGCCTGCCGCGTGGCGGCCAACGACTCGAAGGGATGGGTCGGCATGGCTGAAAAACGGCGTTCCCGCGAAAAGAGGCGCCCGGCAGGGCCTTTTTCGCGGGAACGCGGAAGGGGAGATCGGCAGGGGATCAGACGCGCGGCTCGGCGGGCGGCACGTTCACGTCGCCCCCGGGCGCGGGCTGGCTGTACGAGGTGCCCTGCGGATACGCCGTTTCGGTGAGGGCGGACGGCGGCGCCTGCGGGGGCGGCGGCATCGCGGCGGGCGGGGGCTGGGGGGCACCCTGGGCGTACGGCTGGTCGTACACCTGCGGGCCGGCCTGCTGCTGGCCGTACGGCCCCTGCGCGTAGCCCTGCTGCTGCGGCGGGCGCGGCGGGTTGATGCGGTTGTACTGGTCGTCGGCGGTGAGTTCGCGCTTGATGTCGCTCGTCGCGTCCTTGAACTCGCGGATGCCCTTGCCGAGCCCGCGCGCGATTTCCGGAATCCGCCTGGCCCCGAAAATGAGCAGCACGGCCAGAAAAATCAGAATCATCTCAAAAGGGCCAGGCATCGACATGGCAACCTCGACGGGTAGAAGTGGGAGGGAAAGAGGCGGCAAGATACGGGCGGCAGCGCAACCGGTTCGCGTGCCCGTGCTGACGCAAGGTAACGGAACCACATTCTCCCGCAGTACGGGCCTCTGTGTTGCTTTTGCGTGAACGCGCCCGGCCCTTGCCCCCCTCCGTATCTTAGCGGGGAAAAAGTGGCGATGCTCACCCGCGACGACATCCTGGCCTGGCCCAAGGCCGAACTCCACTGCCACCTCGACGGCTCGCTCCGCCTGGAGACGATGCT
>CBDUCD010000501.1:0-2118 GCA_965365535.1 uncultured Rhodothermales bacterium
CCCATGAACCTCGCCGTTTTCGCCTCCGGTGGCGGCTCCAACTTCGGGGCCATTCTCGATGCCATCGCGGCGGGGCGGCTCGACGCGCGCGTGGCCGTGCTCGTCACCGACCGGGCGGGCATCGGCGCCATCGGGCGGGCCGAGAGGGTGGGGGTGCCGCACGCGGTCTGCGCGCCGCAGGATTTCGACGGCGAACGGGCGTACGGCGCGGCGCTGCTGGACGTGCTCGGGAAACACGGCGCCGACTTCGTGGCGCTCGCGGGCTTTCTCAAAAAGATTCCGCCCGCCCTCGTGCAGGCGTACCGCCACCGCATCGTCAACATCCACCCGGCGCTGCTGCCCCTGCACGGCGGCGCGGGGCTGTACGGGCGGCGCGTCCACGAGGCCGTGCTGGCGGCGGGCGAAGGGGAATCCGGTGCCACGGTGCACCTGGTGGACGAGGACTACGATACTGGCCCCATCGTCCTGCAGGCCCGCGTGCCCGTCGAAAAGGGCGACACGCCCGATACGCTCGCCGCCCGCGTGCTGGCCGAAGAGCACCGCCTCTACCCCGCCGCCCTCCAGCTTTTCGCCCGGGGGCGCGTGCGCGTGGCCGGCGGGCGCGTGTTTATTGATTCTTGACGCCGCAGCGGCGCGCGGGGGCCTCCGCAACCCGTTCCTTGCCCTTTTCCACCCCACGCCTTCCGATGCTGCACACGCCCCGCGCCCTGCCCCCACCCGACGACCTCGCGCCCGTCCGCCGCGCCCTCCTTTCGGTTTCCGACAAGGCCGGGCTCGTGCCTTTTGCCCGCAGGCTTGCCGCAATGGGCGTCACGCTCGTCTCGACGGGCGGCACGGCGCGGGCGCTGCGCGAGGCCGGGCTGGACGTGCTGGACGCGGGCGACGTGACGGGCTCTCCCGAGATTCTCGACGGGCGCGTCAAAACGCTGCACCCTGCCATCCACGGCGCCATTCTCGCCCGCCGCAACGCCCCCGACGACCTGGCGACGCTCGAAACGCACGGCATCACGCCCATTGACCTCGTCGTCGTCAACCTCTACCCCTTTGGCGAGGCCGTTGCCCGCCCCGGCGTGACGGATGCCGATGCCGCCGAAAACATCGACATCGGCGGGCCGACGATGGTGCGCGCCGCCGCCAAGAACTTCTTTTTCACCGCCGTCGTCACCCACCCCGGCGACTACGACGGCGTGCTGGCCGAGCTCGAAACGAACGGCGGCGCCCTCGGCCTGGCCACGCGCCGCCGCCTCGCCCACGCCGCCTTTGCCCACACCGCCGCCTACGACAGGGCCATCGCGGAGTATTTTGAAAGGGCGGATGGGGAAGCCGTAGCGGAGCGCGCGGACGACGGACTCGAAGCTTTTCTGGCTACGCCCACCGCCAGCCACCAGCCGCCAGCCGCCACCCCCCTCCGCTACGGCGAGAACCCGCACCAGCAGGCCCGTTTCGTGGGCGACGCGGGCCGGTTTTTCGAGACGCTCCACGGCAAGGAGCTGTCCTACAACAACCTGCTCGACCTCAGCGCCGCCCTGCTGCTCATTGACGAGTTCCGCGACGCCGCGCCGACGGTCGCCATTCTCAAGCACACCAACCCGTGCGGCGTGGCCACGCGCACCACGCTTGCCGACGCCTACGACGCCGCTTTCGCCACCGACCGGCAGTCGCCCTTTGGCGGCATCGTCGTCGTGAACGGGGCGCTGACGCGCGAGGCCGCCGAAAAGATCGACGCCGTGTTTACCGAACTCGTCATCGCGCCGGACTTCGAGGAGGGCGTGCTCGACTTTCTGCGCCAGAAGGCGAACCGCCGCCTGATCCGCCTGAAAGCGTGGGCGCGCGAGGACACGTCGCCCGACGTGCGGGCCGTCGTGGGTGGGCTTCTCGTGCAGGGGCGCGACCCGGTGCTGGCGCCGCCCGACGCGCTGCGCGCGGGCTGGCAGGTGGTGACAGAGCAGCAGCCCGACGCCGACGCGTGGCGCGACCTCGACTTTGCCTGGCGCGTCGTCAAGCACGTCAAGAGCAACGCCATCGTCTATGCGCGCGACGCGGCCACGCTCGGCATCGGCGCCGGGCAGATGAGCCGCGTGGATAGTGTCGAAATTGCGGCGTCGAAGGGCAAAAAAT
>CBDUCD010000502.1:0-2106 GCA_965365535.1 uncultured Rhodothermales bacterium
CGGAAAGCCACGTCGAGCCAGACCATGAAGTGGTCGCTGACGGGCGGCGCGGCGGGGTCGGGGCGGATGATGCCGCCGCGCAGCACGCGCAGCGTCCGCGAGGGCAGCACGTAGTCCACGCCCAGCCCCCACGCCGCCGTGTCGTCGGGGTCGAGGTCGGGGTAACGCGCCTGCCCGGTCGCGTCGGCGATGGGCCGGAAGCGCCCGTCCACGCGCGGGTGATCGATAAGCATCCGGATGGGATTCTGGAACGTGCTGCCCTCGTCGGGGTCGGCGTTGAGGTCGCCCACGATCACGAAATCGGCGCCCGGCGCCAGCCCGCCGCGCCCGCCCCGGTCGTCCACGAGATACGCGGCATTGTCGAGGTAATCCTTCCACAGGCGGATTTCGTCGTGGTTGCGGCGCCGGTTGCGGCCCTCGGGGCCGTCGAAGGCGGGGGGCGTGGGGTGGGACGCGAGCACGTGCAGCACGCGCCCACCGGGCAGGCGCACGGGGATGTCGGCGTGGTTTTTCGACGAGAGGCGCACAAACGGCGCCGCCTCGCCGTACCACGGCCTGCCCGCCGAGTCCGTCGGCATGGCGTTGTCCGGCATGTCCGACCAGCGCAGGTAGCGGAACGTGCGGATCGAGTCCACGAGCACCTCGAAATCCTCGCGCACGAGCAGGGTGAAGCCGTACTGGCCGGGGTAGATGCCAAAGCCCCACGCGTCGTTGCCAAAAGCCCGTCCCTCGGGGGTTTGCGGGCCGGGCTGGCCGTCCGCGCCGCGCACGGGCGCCGGATAGCTGCGGACGGCGAGGCCGTCGCGGTCGAGGTCGAAGCCACTCGTCATGCCCGTATTCGTCTCGACGCTGACGGCGCGGTAGCGGAGGGGCGCGAGTTCGGGGCCCTGGGCGACGGCGAGAAAGGCATCGGCAAAGCGCTGGCCGTTCTGGCCGGGTTGCTCGCCCGCCGGCACGTCGGGGGCGCCCGCGTAGTCGTACGTCATCTCGGCGACGAGCAGTATGTCGGGCCGGACGGACTGGATAAAGGCGGCGGCACGCCGGAGGCGCGGCTGATTCCCGTCGAGCACGTCGGCCGTCCGCACGTCTTCGATGTTGAACGTGGCGATGCGGAGGGCGTCGGCATCGGGGCCGCGCCGCGTGGTGTCGGAGGGCACGGCGGGCATCGTCTGGGCGGCAAGGGGTGCGACGGCGATGGGCGCGAGGAGCAGGGCAAAAAGCAGACGGAGCATCGGGTGGGGATAGGGAAAAATCGCGCGGCGGGCGCGGGGCGGCGCCTCAGCCTCTTGCCGTGGTCAGGCGGGCTTCCAGTTGGGGCCAGGTGAGGGCCTCCACCTGGTGGCCCTCGAAGTGGCGCACATTACTCGTGACGATGCCAACGTTTTGCTGCGGCGTGGCCATACGGCGCGCGTGCGCCGCGATGATGACGTCGAAGTCGATGCTTTTGTCGCCCGAAGTCTGGACGCCGCGCCGCCGCGCATCGGCCCACAGTTCAGCCGCCAGGTCGAGCACGGCCACGTTGGTCTCCCCCATCGCCACCGCCGCGCAGATCGCGTCGAGCTTTTCGAGCAGCAGCGGCGCCTGGCGGGGATGGCGGCGGCGCATGTCGATAAACTTGCGCCGCGATTCGTAGCGCACCACGTCCGGCACCACCACGGCCAGTCCTGCCGCGCTGGCCTGGTCGTAAATGGCGACCAGCGCCGGGTTCTTGTCGGCAAAGACGAGCTGGTTGAGGGGGCCGGTGTCCAGCAGCACAACGTCCATTGAGCAGGTTCTGTCAGAGGTCGTATTCCCTGCGCACCTCGTCCCACGCCGCGTCGCGCTCGGGCGAGGGCGGGGTCTGCGCGATCTCGTGGAGAATGCGCGACAGCTTGCGCGGCTTCACGCGGCCTGTGGTACCGGGTAAGGCGCGCGCCGGCGCTGGCGGCACCTCGATGGGCTTGCCAGCAGGGGGAGGAGATTTCTGGACAGGCATGGCGGTGTTGGAGGTTGGCAGCTCTCGACTACGCTTTATTCCCGCAAAGCGTTCGGTGCGGCGGCCCTGGCGTGGGTCAGGGGATGGCGAGCCACTTGTGCGTCTGCACGCTCAGCCGCCACTGCGGGTGG
>CBDUCD010000503.1:0-2095 GCA_965365535.1 uncultured Rhodothermales bacterium
CCCGCGAACTCGTCCGGCGCGGCTACGGCGTCATCACCGGCGGCGGGCCGGGCGTCATGGAAGCCGCCAACAAAGGAGCCCGCGAAGAGAAGGGCGTCTCCGTCGGGCTCAACATCCTCATCCCGCACGAGCAGGAGCACAACCCGTACATCGACCGCGACAAGCTCATCAACTTCGACTTTTTCTTCGTCCGCAAGACGATGTTCGTCAAGTACGCGCAGGGCTTTATCGTGCTGCCCGGCGGCTACGGCACGCTCGACGAGCTGTTCGAGTCGCTCACGCTTATCCAGACGGGCAAAAGCACGCGCTTTCCCGTCGTGCTCATGGGCACGGCCTACTGGGGCGGGCTGGTGGACTGGCTCAAAAACACCATGCTGGCCTCGGGCAACATCTCGCCCGAAGACCTCGACCTGTTCCACCTCACCGACAGCCCCGTCGAGGCCGTGAAAATCGTGGACGATTTCTACCGCGAAAACGCGATGGGGCCGAACTTCTGAGGGCGCCCGGGGGCGCTGTGGTGTCTCGAACACGCGTCACCGCTGTGCAACCTGCTGTGCATCCTGGCCGCCCGAGGCAGGCCGCCGGCGCTGCTGGCCTTTCGCCGAAGCCCAGCAAAAGCCTATCTTTAAAGGCTCTCGCGCCCGTCCTGCCGCCCGGTACGATTCTGGCACCCCTCCCTTTACGAACCCCAACCCATCCACCCATCCCCCGAATCCGTATGAAGCCTGTACTCGCGCTGTTGACGTTTCTGCTCGTAGCCGCCCTGCCCCAGACGGTGTCTGCGCAGGAGTACAAAGAGGCGTACAACGCGGCACTCGCCTCGGCCCGCGCCAAGAACTACGAAGAAGCGTACACCCATTTCAAGACCGCCGCCGAAGGCGCCGAGGCCGCCGAAGACGCCGAGACGGCCAGCCGCGCCCGCCGCGTGATGGCGCAGCTCGACTACAACTTCGGCGTGGCCAAGACGAAGGCCGAAGACCACGAAGGCGCCCTGGCCCACTACGAAGCGGGCATCGCCGACAACCCGGCCTACCCGCACAACTACCTGGGCAAGGGCAAGACGCTGCGTGAGATGGACCTGAGCGACTCGGCTGCCGTCGTGCTCCAGCAGGCCATCGAGGTGGCCCGCGCCGCCAACGACAGCGACATCCAGGGCCAGTCCGAGACGGCGCTGCTCAACCTCATCGCCGAGGACGGCGGGCTGCTGCTGGGCAAGGATGCCACGCGCGCGTCGGCGCAGCAGGCCATGGCGCGCCTCACCGCCGCCGACTCCCTGCTGGCCACGAACGTGACGGCCAAGCTGTACCTGGCGCGCGCGCAGACGGCGCTGGGCAACTACAACGAAGCCGTCTCCGCCGCCGACGCGGGCATCGCCCTCGACCCGCGCGACCGCAACGAGAAGGCCGCGCTCTACTTCGCCAAGGGCGAGGCCCTCCGCCTGGCGGGCAACACCAGCGCTGCCAAGTCCGCCTACCAGCTCGCCGTCTATGGCGATTACAAGGACCTCGCGCAGCACTACGTCGATACGCTCTGACGCAGTCCGTTCAGCAAAACCCGAAGCCCCGTGGCGCGATGCGCTGCGGGGCTTTTTCGATTTCGGATGGGCGATTTCCTTCGGGAAGCTTTGCTTTCGGATTGCGGATTGATTGCGGGATTCGTCCTTCCAATCCGCAACCCCCTCATCCCGCCGGCACCAGCGTGTCCGAGACGACCTCGCCGCCGCGCAGCGCGAGCACCCGCTCCGTGCGCCGGGCCAGCTCCGGGTTGTGTGTGACGACGACGAGGGCCGTCCCGTGCGTCTGATTGAGATCGAAGAGGAGCGCCTCGATGGCCTCCGCCGTCTCGGCGTCGAGGTTGCCCGTCGGCTCGTCGGCGAAGAGGATTTCGGGGCGATTGATGAACGCACGCGCGAGCGCGACGCGCTGCTGCTCGCCTCCCGACAGCTCGGACGGGTAGTGGCCCGTCCGCTCGCCCAACCCCACGCTCTCGAGCAGTTCCACGGCCCGCTGCCGCACCCCCCGCTCGCCCCGCAGCTCGGCGGGCACCATCACGTTCTCCAGCGCCGTCAGCGTCGGGATGAGCTGGAACGACTGAA
>CBDUCD010000504.1:0-2089 GCA_965365535.1 uncultured Rhodothermales bacterium
AACCTCTACCGCGACACGATGCAGCACGGCGGCGCCTCGATGGAGGAGATGATCCTGCCCGTCGTGACGCTCCGCCCGAAAGGCTGACCGTGGCTGCAACACGGCGGTGACGCGCTCGTTGCCGGAAACCTCACGCGCTGGCCTCCACCCCCGATGAACTACCGCGACCGCATCACGCTCGAACCCGGAAAACGCGGCGGCAAACCCTGCATTCGCGGGATGCGCATCACGGTGTACGACGTGCTGGGCTACCTGGCCTCGGGGATGACGTTCGAGGAAGTGCTGGACGGTTTCCCTTACCTCACGCGCGAGGACCTGCTGGCAAGCCTCGCCTACGCGGCAGACCGGGAGCGCGCCACCCTGACGGCGCCCGCGTGAAGCTCCTGTTCGACCAGAACCTGTCGCCCCGGCTCGTGGGTGGGCTGGCAGACCTTTACCCGGAGGCGGCGCACGTGTATCCGCTGGGGTTGGGCGCTGCTACCGACGCGCACGTGTGGGCCTACGCCCGCCAGCACGGCTACACGATTGTAAGCAAGGATGCCGACTTTGGCGAGATGAGCGTTCTTTTCGGACATCCGCCAAAAGTGGTGTGGCTGCGCCTGGGCAACTGCTCGGTGCACGAGGTAGAACTGGTGCTACGGCGCGACCATAACACCCTGGAAGCGTTCGGGCGCGATGCCCAACTCGGGCTTTTGCTGCTGTACTGAAGCATCTTCTCTTTTTCAGGCGTCGTCCGGGCGATCCTGCCTGCCTCGGCGCCTCCGCACCCAACCTCAACCCTCTAACCTCCCCCACCCATGAACCCGGAAGTCGTCGTCATTACGGGGGCGAGCAGCGGCATTGGCGCCGTGCTTGCCGAACGCCTTGCCCGCGACGGCAAGCGCGTCGTGCTCGTGGCCCGCCGGGCCGAAGCGCTCGAAAACGTGGCCGCGCGCTGCGGCCCGGATGCCCTCGCCATTGCCGCCGACGTGACGCGGCGCGACGAGGTGAGGCGCGTCGTGAAGGAAACGCTCGACCGCTTCGGGCAGATAGACGTGTGGGTCAACAACGTCGGGCGCGGCATCTCGCGGCTGCCCTCCGAACTTACCGACGACGACGTGGACGAGATGATGGCGGTAAACGTGAAGTCGGCGCTCTATGGGATGCAGGAGGTGCTGCCGCACTTCAAGGCGCAGGGGCGCGGCCACATCGTCAACGTGTCTTCGATGCTGGGGCGCATCCCGTTTGCCACCGTCCGCTCGGCCTACAACGGCGCCAAGCACTTTCTCAACGCCCTCACGGCCAACTTCCGCGCCGAGGTGCAGGAGCAGTACCCCGACATCCAGGTGTCGCTCGTGTCGCCGGGCGTCGTCTATACCGACTTCGGCCTCAACGCCCGGCACGGCGGGACGGACTCGCGCCTTTTTGCCGAGGGCCAGCCGCCCGAAGCCGTCGCCGAGGTCATCGCGGGCGTCATCGAATCGCGCCAGCCCGACGTATATACGCGTGCCGGCGCCCGCCAGCGCGTGCTCGACTATGCCGCCCGCCTGGGCACCGATCCTTCCTGAAGAGAGAAACGCCATGCGCCCCGACGCTTCCGAGTACGCCCCGTTTTACGAGCGCTACGTCGCCCTCGTCCCCGGCGCCGACGTGCTGGCGGTGCTGCGCGGGCAGCAGGATGAGGTGGCCGCCCTCGCCCGCGCCGTGCCTTCCCGGCGCGAAACCTACGCCTACGCGCCGGGCAAGTGGAGCGTCCGCGAGGTCGTGGGCCACGCCACCGACGCCGAGCGCGTGTTCGGCTACCGCGCCTTTGCCATCAGCCGGGGCGAAACGCAGCCCCTGCCCTCGTTCGACGAAAACGGCTACGCTGCCCACGGCACCGCAGGCGCCCGCCCGCTCGCCCTTCTGGTGGACGAGTGGCAGACGGCGCGCCGCCTCAACCTGGCCCTTTTCGAGGCGCTGCCGGACGTGGCGTGGGGGCGGACGGGCACGGCCAGCGGCAAGCCCATCACGGTGCGCGCCCTCGCCTTTCTCACCGCCGGCCACCTGGCGCACCACCTGGGCATCCTGCGCGAGCGGTACGGGGTGGGGTGAGTTGGTTGGTTGGGTT
>CBDUCD010000505.1:0-2086 GCA_965365535.1 uncultured Rhodothermales bacterium
GGCCTCGTCGTCCGTCGGGCGCTGCGGCTTGTCGCGCTCGCAGGCGACGAGGCAGAGAAAGCCGAGGGGCGCGTCGGCGTCGGCGCGGAACTGGTGCCACGCGAGCGGCGGCACGCGGACGAGGTCGAAAGGCGCGACGGGCGCCACGCGCTCGCCCACGAGCACGCGCCCGCTGCCGCGCAGCACCATCACGGCGTGGACGTGCTCGTGCCGCTCGAAGGTCGAATGCCCGCCCGGCGCGATCTCGAAATAGCGAAGCTGGGCGCCCGCCGCCTCGTCGCCCTCGAACAGCACCTGCCGCGTAATGTCGCGGAAGTGCGTGCCGGCGGGCTTGTACACCAGCGTCTCGACGCCTTCCCAGGCAAAGCCCGCGTCGGTTTCGCGGAATGTTCGGACGGCGGGCGTTTCAGGCATGGAGGGCGGCGCGCGAGGCGGCAGCGGTGGTTTCGACGAGCAGGCGCGTTTCGCGGGCGAGGGCGTCGCCCGCTTCGAGCAGGCTGCCGCCCACGAGCAGCATGGTGTCGGGGCCGTAGAACGCGACGAGTTCGGCGGCGCGTTCCCGCGTCATGCCGCCGGCGGGCACAGGCAGGGCGGGGGCGACGTGGCCCCACGGCAGGCGCGCCGCCACGGCAATGGCGCGGCACGTGGCCGGCGAGACGTGGAAGCGCCCGCCGTAGCCCGCGAAAATGGTGGCGTCGGCGCCGTAGAGGCGGAACAGCTTGCCCAGCAGCGCCGGGTGCCCGAGAAAGTCGTGTCCGCTGAAGCTGGGGTGCGCGAGGACGGGCACCTCCAGCCACTGCGTCGTCAGTTCGTGCAGAAAGGGCAGCCCGACCAGCATGGGCGCCACCATCACGGCGGGGGCGCCCAGGCGCTGGGCGGTTTCGGCCTGCTGCCGCACCTGGGCGGGCGTGCCCGACAGGTTGGGCACGTAAAGCGTCCGGCGGCCCGACCTGTCGGCCCAGCGCGCCGTCACGTCCAGCAGGCGGCGGACGCGCGGCTCGAAAGGCGCGAACGGGTGGTCGGCCATGTAGTGGTCGTCTTTCACCACGTCAATGCCGCCCTCGCAAAAGGCGCCCAGCAGGCTCGCCATCTCATCCACGTTCAGCCCGACGGGTTTGAGGGCGCTGCACACGAGGGGGCGCTGCGGCACGCCGGCGCGGGCGCGCCAGCCGTCGAGGCCGTGGCGGGGGCCGGGGAAAAGGGCCAGCAGATCGTCCGGCAGCTCGAAGTCCACCAGGCGGGCGCCCGCGTGCAGCGACGCGTTGCCGAAAAGGGTGTTGAGCAGTTGCGCCGGGTCGGTCGCCGCGCCCGCGTCGGGCAGCCGCAGCGTGGCCAGGGCGCCGCCCGCGCCGTCGTCGCGCACGCTCTCGACGCGCCCCAGCATCGTCTCGCGCACGAACGGGTAGCGCCGGGCCACGCCCAGGGGCGTCTCGACGGACTGCTCGACGAGGACGGCCTCGGCAAACGACTGCGCCTCGGCGCCTTCGACGGGCAGGTGGTACGTGACGGTGATGGGCATGGAAATGCGTGTTACAGCCCGGCCGGGGGCGCAGGGAGACGAGACGGCGGTGTACCTTTTCGGGGCTTCCCAACCTACGGCCTCTTCCCACCGATCCCCCTCGCGCCCCCATGAATAAGGCTTCAACCGGCGGATGGACGCCCCTGCACGACGTGGCGCTGATCTTCCTGTCCCTGCTCCACGGCACCGACGCCACGCTCGACCCCAGCGAGGTCAGGGCGCAGCGCAGCCGCCTCAAACGCTGGTTTCCCACTGCCGAGCCCGACGCCATCCAGTCGGCCATGGACGAGGTGATGCTCGTGTACGTCAGCGGCAGCCGCGACCAGATGGTGCAGACCGCCGCCGAGGCGCTGCGCCAGACGCTTTCCGACGAGCAGCGCGTGGGCCTGCTCAACGACCTCGCCGACCTGGCGCAGGCCGACGGCGTCATCGCGCCGGGCGAGGTGGCCTTTATCCAGCAACTCGCCGCCTACTGGCGCGTCGCGCACAAGGGGAATGATGATTAGTGGTTTGTTTGTTGAGGTTGGAGATTTGAGGTTGGCGGTTGGAGGTTGTGCGAACTGTTTG
>CBDUCD010000506.1:0-2083 GCA_965365535.1 uncultured Rhodothermales bacterium
GCGGCAGGCGCGCTGCGGCCACGACGGGGCCGGCGGCGTGGAAGGTGGACATGAATGCGGAGGATTACGTAGCGAAGGCGAAGCTAATCCAGGCCGGCCACGAAGGCTTCAAGCGCCCCCTCCTGCCTTTCGATGGATTCGACGAGGCGGAACTGCGCCCGGCACCGGTCGAGGTTGTGGCCGGGCCGGTGGATGCGGTAGTAGCGGTCGCCGGCGAGGTAGTCGGTGAGAAAGCGGACGCCCATGAGCAGCGCCATCCACTTGCCCGCCAGCACGAGGTGGGCCTTTTCTTCGGGCGTGATAAAGGGGCGCGTGGCCTGCCAGTAGCCCCGGGCGATGCATTCGAAGTGAGGGCGGCTGAGGGCCATGCCGGCGGGCACGTCCTCGGCACGGGTGGCAGCCGCCGTGCGCACCAGGTCGCCAAAGTCGTAGAGCACGAGGCCGGGCATGGTCGTGTCCAGGTCCACGACGCACAGCGCCTCGCCCGTGTCGGCGTCGAAAAGGACGTTGCCCACCTTGGCGTCGTTGTGGACGGTGCGCAGGGGCAGCACCCCTCTGTCCCGGAGGCGGGTGGGGAGCGCCATCAGCGCGGCGCGGGCGTGCACGAACGCTATCTCGGCGGCCACGGGCGCGGCCCGGTTGCACACGTCGGCCTCGACGGCCTGCCGGAACGCGGCAAGGCGGCGCGCGCCGTCGTGGAAGGCGGGGATGGTTTCGGCGAGCGGCGGCGCGGGCAGGTCGGCCAGGCCGGCCACGAACTGCCCGAACAGGCGGGCGGCGGCGCCGGCCTGAGAGGGCGCGGCCACGACGGCGGGCGTCGTGGTGCCCTCGACGTAGGCAAAGGCCCGCCAGACGTGCCCCTCGTCGTCCTGGTGGAAAAAGCGCCCGTCGCGGGTGGGGATGGGCGTGGGTACGCGGCGCGCGGCGTCGGGCACGCCGGCCCTGTCCAGCTTCTGCCGCAGGTGCGTCGTTACCCGCACCGTGTTGCCGACAAGGGCGGCGGGGTCGGGGAACACGGCGGTGTTGAGGCGCTGCACGAGGTAGCGCACCGGCGTGCCCCCCTGGTCAAAGCGCACGGCAAACGTGCCGTTGATGTGGCCGCCGCCGCACGGCTCGGCCCCGGCAAAGCGGCCGGGCATCTCGAAGCAGGCGGCGGCAGCCTGCACGCCGGCACCCGCCTCGCCGGGCACGGCTACGTCCACAGCGTTTCGGGGTACTGCCCCTCGGCAACCATCTGGCGCAGCGCCGCCACGAGCGCGGGGCGGTCTTCGCGGTAGGTAACGCCGTGCCACGGCTCAGGGGACGGCAGCACGTCCACGCGCGCCGCGCCCTGCTGCACCAGCGTGTTCACGGCGGCGGGCAGGAGGGCCTCGCCGCCTGCCGCCCTCTCGGGCCGGGCGAAGTAGTCCACCAGGTACCGTTCGAGCTGGCCGAAAATTGCGGGCGTGAAGCCCCACATGTTCATCGAGACGCGCTCGTCGCCTGCGAGCACGAGGGGCGGGCGGCCCTCGCGCTCGGAGACGGCGCCGCTCGCGGCCACCGAGATGCGCAGGTGCTCCTCGACGCCTTCGAGCGTGCCGGCGGCACTCGTCCGGCACAGCCCGCGCGCCACGCTGCCGTGCGGACTGAGCGTGCGGCTGAGCTGGTAGCCGACAAGCGCGTAATGCGCCGCCTGCACGTCCACGCCCGTCAGAAAATCGTGCAGCAGGCGGTAGCTACGCGGCCCGTAGTGGTCGTCGGCGTTGATGGAGGCGAACGGCCCGGCGATGGCCGCGCGCGCCGACCACACGGCGTGGGCGGTGCCCCACGGCTTTTGGCGCCCCTCGGGGGCCTGCACGCCCTCGGGCACCTCGTCCAGCTCCTGAAAAGCGTAGCCGACCTCCACGTGCCGCGCCAGCCGGCTGCCGATGGCGGCGCGGAAGTCGGCCTCGATGTCGCGCCGGATCACGAAGACGACTCCGCCGAAGCCGGCGCGCTGGGCGTCGTACACGGCGTAGTCGAGAATCGTCTCGCCGCCGGGGCCTACGGGCTCGATCTGTTTGAGGCCGCCGTAGCGGCTGCCCATGCCGGCGGCGAGGACGAG